>DATAAL010000058.1:0-1569 GCA_036260145.1 Longimicrobiaceae bacterium
AGAGTTTGGCCCTGCCCCGGTCGTCCTATCTCCGCCGCTCGGGGACGAACAGATCCGCGTCGGCGACTCCCACCCGGCGCGCCGCCCCCGTGGCCCACTCCAGCCGCGCCACCTGGGCCTCGGTGTGCCCGTCGCTCCCCAGCGAGAAGCGAACCCCGGCCTCCCGCGCCTTGCGGAGAAGCCGGTCGTGCGGGAGGCGGTAGCGGTTGGAGATCTCCAGCGCCACTCCGCTCTCCGCCAGCGCCTCCACGTAGCGGTCCTCCCGCTCCTCCGTCCACCAGGCGTGGATGTCCCCCTCTAGCGCCAGCAACGCGGGCGGGGTCAGGGTGGAGTGCGCCGCGATCTCGATGGGCATGGTCCGCACCATGTCGCACAGGTTGCGGACCATGACCTCCATCAGCTCCTGCGGCCGCTGGTTCCACAGGCCCGGGAGCCGCTGCCACCACGGCGACCCCATCGACCGGTCCGGGAGCCAGAAGCCGTGGTTGGAGCCGATCCGGTAGTCGAAGCGCTCCATCACCTCCCCCGGGAGGGAGCGCCAGAGGTCGTCGCACCAGCAGAACTCCGCCGACCGGAACACCGGCGCCCCGTCCAGCGCGTCCAGGTACGCCCGCACCCGCTCCTCCGTGGCGACGAAGCGGTCCACATTGCGGGCGGAGACGTGGTCCGCGATCCCGATCTGCACCCCCCGCTCCCGGGCCACCTCCACCACGCGCTCCAGCGGGAGGTCCCCGTCCGACATGGTGGTGTGGGCGTGGAGGTCCTGGCGCCCCAGGAGCCCGGCACGTCCGGCGGGGGTGCCCGTCACCGGCCCGCGCCGGCCGCGGCGGCTCCATGCCGCTCGCGGAACTCCCGCTCCGCCGTGAGGATGGCCGTCCACCCCTGCTGTCCCTCGGGGCCCAGGCGGCCCTTGGGGACGCGCGTCGTGGGCCAGGGCGCCAGCCGCTCGCTCAGCGGGCCGTGGTACAGGTCCATGGTAGCCTCCACGATGGCCCGTGCTGCCGCCATCCGCGCCTCCGGGTCGATCCGGTTCAGCGACACCACCGTGCGCAGCGTCCCCCGGGCGAAGACGTCCGCCAGGAAGGTGGCGTACTCGTCGTCCCGCACCGGGTCCCCGGAGCGCCCCGCCAGCGACAACACCCCGCGCAGCGCCGGAGCGTCGTCCTTGAGCCCCCGCGCGATCAGCTCGCTCGCCGTGGCCGTCCACCGGGAGGTGGTGTCCGCCCTGAGCTGCTGCTGCAGCCGGGTGAGGAGCCGCTGCGTGGGGACGGCGGCGAACGGGTTCGCCGGCCTCCTCGAAGCGCTCCTCCTGGGGCGCGTGAAGGCCGCCACGCTGTCCGGCTGCTCCTGCACCACCTCCTCGGGCCCCCCCTTGATCACCACCGGGGTGCCGATCTGGACGTTATGGAAGAGGCGTACCGCATTGGCGTTGGAAAGGCGGATACATCCGTGGGAGACGCGCTGCCCCAGGAGCTCCGGCTTGTCCGTCCCGTGGATGGCAATCTCGTTCCCCAGGTAGATTGCCGCCGCCCCGAGCCCGCCCGGCTGCCGGCGACGGGGGGAGTTGGG
>DATAAL010000059.1:0-3219 GCA_036260145.1 Longimicrobiaceae bacterium
GCTCCGATACAGCCGCTCCCCCGGCACCGGGGAGAACGGATCGGGGACGAACCTCTCGGCTGTCAGCTCCGGACGTTCCAGATACCCCCGCGCCACCCCCGCACCCCCGACGTACAGTTCCCCCGGGGTCCCGGCGGGTACCGGCTCCTGCGAAGCGTCCAGCACGTGCGCGCGCGTCCCGGCCGCAGGCCGTCCGATCGGCGGCGCCTCCGCCGCGCCCGGCCGGCAGAGGTGCCAGGTGGCGTAGATGGTGGTCTCCGTCGGTCCGTACACGTTCAGCAGTCGCCGCCCGCGCGACCAGCGCGCGACCAGCTCGCCCGGACAGCGGTCGCCGCCCGTGCTGACCGAGCGCAGCGCCGGGAACTCACCCTCCTCGAGCAGCTCCAGGAGCGGCGGCGTGCTCACCCACAGGTCGATCTCCTGCTCGCGCAGCAGCGCGCCGAGGGTGTCGGCGGAGAGCACGGTCTCGCGGTCGGCCACGTGCAGCGTCGCGCCGGAGAGGAGGGCGAGGAAGATCTCCAGGAGGGAGGCGTCGAAGCTGAGCGAGGCGGTGTGCGCTACGCGGCTGCCGGGTCGCGCGCCGAAGGTCTCCACAGCGGCCGAGAGCAGGCGAGCGGCGGCCCCGTGCGTGACCATGACGCCCTTGGGGGTGCCGGTGGAGCCGGAGGTGTAGATGACGTACGCCAGGTTCTCCGGCCCGAGCAGACGCGGGGGGGCGACGGAGGCCGGCAGGTCCCCGCTCACCGCCGGCCTGTCCACCAGGAGAACCTCGCCGGCGAAGTCGGGCAGGCGCCCGGCGAAGGACGCGGTGGTGACGACGAGGCCCACGCCGGAGTCGGCGAGCATGAATGCCAGGCGGTCAGCGGGATAAGCCGGATCGAGGGGGACGTAGACACCTCCGGCCCTGAGCACGGCGAGGAGCGCGACCACCGCATCGATGCCGCGCTCCAGGGAGACGCCGACGCGCGCCTCCGGGCCGATCCCGCGGTCGCGCAGCACGGCGGCGAGCGCCCCGGCGCGAGCGTCCAGCGCGGCATAGGTGAGGCCCGCGTCGCCGTGGACCACGGCCGGTGCCTCGGGGGTGCGCCGCGCCTGCTCCTCGAAGAGCTCGTGCAGGCACGCGGCTACCTCGTCTCCCGCTCCTCCGCTCCCCCACTCCAGCACCTGCCGCCGCTCCGCCTCCTCCAGGAGGGGCACCTCCCCGAAGCCCACCTCCGGGTCTTCCAGCACCGCCTCCAGGAGCGCGTGGTAATGGCGGACCATCCGCTGCACGGTGCTCTCCTCGAAGAGGTCCGTGGCGTACTCCCAGACGGCCTCGATCTCGTCCTCCGGCGCCCCGGGACGCATCTCCGCCCGCGGCATCACCACCACCGACAGCTCGAACTTGGCCGACCCGTTGCTCAGCGCCTCCGTCACCTCCAGGGCGACGCCGGGGAGGTTGAAGTCCGGGTAGGGGGAATCGTGGGATCCGAACGCTACCTGGTAGATGGGGAGCCGGCTCAGGCTCCTCTCCGGCTGCACCGTCTCCACCACCTGTCCGAAGTGCACGTCCTTGTGGGCGTACCCTTCCCGCGTTGTCTCCTTCACCTGCTCTACCAGCTCCCGGAAGCTGCGCACCCCTGCGAGCTGCGCCCGGAACGCCACGGTGTTCACGATCATCCCGATGAGCGGCTCCGTCTCCTTCCAGCTCCGGTTCGCTACTGCGCCGCCCACGCAGAAGTCCTCCTGCCCCGAGTAGCGCTGCAGCAGCGCCTCGAAGCCGGCGAGGAGCACCATGTACAAGGTGGCGCCGCTGCGGTGGGTGAAGGCGCGCGCCGCGAGCGCCGCCCGTGGCGGGACCCGGACCCGCAGAGCGTTCCCCCGGAAGCTCATCACCGGGGGGTACGGCCGGTCGGTGGGAAGGTCCAGCGTCGGGTCGGCACCCGTGAGCTTCTCCTTCCAGTACGCCAGGTCCGCCCGGGCCCTCTCGCCCCGCATCACCTCCCGGTGCCACACCGCGAAGTCCGCGAACTGGATCGGCAGCTCCGGGAGCGGAGAGGGCTCACCGCGCGCGAAAGCCGGGTAGATCGCCGCCAGCTCCCGCAGGAAGACTCCGAAAGACCACCCGTCGTGAACGAAGTGGTGCTCCACCTGCAGCAGGAGGTGCTCGTCCTCCGCCAGGCGCAGCAGCCGCCAGCGGACCAGCGGGAGCCGGGTGAGGTCGAAGCGCGTGCCGAACTCCTCACGCATCTGCCGGGCGACCTCCCCCTCCCGCTCGTCCGGCGCGAATCCGCCCAGGTCCGCGCGCGGGAGCGACACCGGCGCGGGGGGGTGGATCACCTGCACCGGCTGCCCGTCCACCTCCGGGAAGGTGGTCCGGAAGATCTCGTGGCGGCGCACGATTTCCGTGAGGGTGCGCTCCAGTGCCTCCACGTCCAGGGCGCCGCGGAAGCGGATCGCCGCCTGGAAGTTGTACGACTGCATCCCCGGCGCGAGCTTCTGGAAGAACCAGATCGCCTCCTGGGAGAGCGACAGCGGCAGCGGCCGGTCGCGGGGGACCGCGAGCAGGGGCGGCAGCTTCTGCGCCGCCTCCCCCGCGCTCACGCGCTCCGCCAGCTCGGCGATGGTGGGAGCATCGAAGAGGGCCACCATCGGCAGCTCCACGCCGAAGGAGGCCCGCACCCGGGTGATCACCTGCGCGGCCCGCAGCGAGTGCCCGCCCAGCTCGAAGAAGCTGTCGTGGATCCCGACGCGCTCCACCCCCAGCACCTCCACCCAGATCTCCGCCAGCCGCTCCTCCAGGGACGTGCGCGGGGCCGCGTGCCCCCTCCCGTCGCCGGACGGGTGCTCCGGGTCCGGCAGCGCCGCCCGGTCCACCTTCCCGTTGGGGAGCAGCGGAAGCTTCTCCAGCTCCACGAAGGCAGCCGGCACCATGTAGTCCGGGAGCAGCTCCCGCAGGTACTCCCGCATCGTCCCCGCGGTGGGGGCGGACATCCCGCCCACGCCCACCACGTACGCCACCAGCCGCCGGTCTCCGGTCGCGTCCTCGCGCGCCGCCACCACCGCCTGCGCGACTCCCGGGCACTTCCGGAGCACGCTCTCGACCTCGCCCAGTTCCACCCGGAAGCCGCGGATCTTCACCTGGTGGTCCACTCTCCCCAGGTACTCCAGCTCTCCGTCCGGGCGCAGGCGCCCCAGGTCGCCCACCCGGTACATCCGCGCACCCGGCGAGGATGCCAG
>DATAAL010000060.1:0-1885 GCA_036260145.1 Longimicrobiaceae bacterium
GGCCCCCCCGCGCAGAAGGAGACCGGCGGCCGTATCGCCGGGCTCTGTAGCGGTCCCTACCTCGGAGCTCCCCTCACCAATCTCACTGCTCCATCAGCACCAGCGTGGTGACGCTCATCGGCGGCATCGCGTAGACGAACGCGTTCCGCTTGCTGATGGAGATGTCCGCCCCCCGGGTGGGCCTCGGGGAGCCGTCCGTCATGGTGTACACCTCCGCCCGCCGCAGCAGCCGCGTGTGCGCCAGCGAGATCCCCGCGTTCACCGGCGCACCGGTCTTGTTGATCGCTACCACCACCACCCGCCCCGGCCGTCCGGCGTCGACGCTCGCGTACACCGAGGTGCCCGCGGTGTTGCTCGTGGCGGCCGAGATCCCGGTGTCGCCGAAGGACCCGCCCCGCCCGTCGTAGTCCCGGAACATCCGGAAGGCGCCGAAAGCGTACGCATACGCCCGGTTGCCGTCCCCGCCGTATGCCTTGAGCGACGCGCACGGCCAGAGCGTGGCGGCGAACACCCCTTCGCGCCCGAAGATCCCCAGCGCGTCGGCCTGCGCGATCCCGCCGGAGATGTCGCCCGCGCGGCCGAAGTAGTACTCGGAGATGGCGATCTTCGTCCCGGGGTAGTGGGCGGCGATCTTCTCACGCAGGCGCGGGAGGAGGCGGATGGGACCTCCGGTGACGTCGACGACCCAGCTCTTCTCCGTGTAGGAGGGGTCCCACAGGGAGCGCGTGGACTGCACCCGGGCCTGGACCATGGCGGGGGTCTGCGGAGCGTGGTCGTCGCTCACCTTCCGCCCCTCGGCGGTGCCCTCCGCGTACCAGTGGAGGTCGAGCACGTCCAGGAGCCGGCGTCCGTGGGTCCGCTCCGCCTCGCGCATCCGGGTCAGGTAGTAGTCCAGGAAGTCGACCTTCCCCGCGACCGGGTCGGGGGTGGGCCAGCGTCCCAGGGTGGTGGCCCCGCTCCAGGTGGCCACACCGGGGCCGAACACCTGCGCACCGGGGACCACGTCCTTGATGGCGGCAGCGTGCTCCACGGTCTTCCCCACCAGCTCGCCGTAGGTGAGCAGGTTGGGCTTGCCGCCCACCGCGCTCCGCACCTCCTCGTGCGTCCCGTGCCAGAGGTCCGGCTCGTTGTCCAGCGAGTAGAAGATGGGCCGGACCGGGTCGCCGGCGGCCCCGGGGAAGGTCTGGTTCAGCCACCAGACGAACTCGTCCTGGTAGACGTAGCGGTCGCTCACGTCGGGACGCAGGGAGAAGGCGGAGCCCTTGCGCGCGCGGCTCTCGCGGAAGCGGGTCGCCAGGCGGGTGGCGAGGGTGGCTTCGGAGGTGCCGACGGGTCCCTTCTTGTCCGCGGCGACGTACCCCATCATGGGGACGGTCACGATGATCCCCGCCCCCTTCGCCAGCGTCCCGGCCACACGGGAGCGGATCGCCTCTCCGGGGACGTCGCCTCCGCCCATCCAGGCGTCATTCTGGTAGTTCCAGTCGCTCCCGGCGTTGCTGGCGTTGTTCTCCCAGTTGTAGGCGGAGGCGCGGTTCCCGCCCTGCCGGCCGAGCGTCAGGTTGGCGGGAAGGTCGATCCCGTCCCACCCCTCGTACGAGTTGACGCCGTAGATGAACCGCGAGATCGGGGTCTGGATGGACGAGTCGAGGGTGAACCGGACGTCGGCCACACCCGGGTCGTCCGGGGTCAGGGAGCTCTTTCCTTCCTCGACGGGAACGGACGGGGTGAGCGGGTCGGCCAGGCTCCCCCCGCTGCACGCGGCCAGCGCGAGCGCGAGCGCGGCGAGAGTGACGGAAAGTCCCGCGCGGCGGGTGCGGGGCTCACACGGATGTGACGGAACCGCTTCGGAGAAACGGGAGGGGCTCTCCATGGATACTGCAGGCAT
>DATAAL010000061.1:0-5812 GCA_036260145.1 Longimicrobiaceae bacterium
CCACGCGGGAGGCGGAGCGCCTGGGCTACCGGGCGGTGGTGGTGGGCGACGACCTGGAGGGGGAGGCGCGCGAGGTGGCGGCGGAGGTGGCGGCGCTGGCCTGGGGGAGCCACTCCGAGGGCGGCCCCGCGGGACCCGCGGCCTTCCTCCTGGGGGGGGAGACCACGGTGACGGTGCGGGGGCGGGGGCGGGGGGGGCGCTGCCAGGAGCTGGCGCTGGCGGCGGCGCTGGAGATCGAGGGGGAGCCGGGGGTGGTGGTGGCGGCGGCGGGAACGGACGGGCGCGATGGCCCCACCGACGCGGCGGGGGCGATCGTGGACGGGGAGACGGTCGCGCGGGGGCGGGCGCGGGGGCGGGAGGCGCGCGACGCCCTGGAGCGCAACGACGTCTACCCCTTCCTCCGGGAGACGGGCGACCTGCTGGTCACCGGCCCCACCGGGACCAACGTCAACGACCTGGTGCTGGTGCTGGTGGGCTGACCGCCGGGTACGCGGGGATCCCCGACCCGCCGGAGAGGCAGCGCGGCTTGCGCGCGGAGGGTGTGCGGACGAGCTTGGGAGTCGCCGGGCGGCTCTCCGGGATCGGCCGTCGAAGATCCGGCGGGATCGTGGCCGCTCCTCACCCCTACCCTCTCTCCTCGTGCGCTCGCTCCTGGTCCTCCTGGCTCTCCTCGGCTCCGCGCTCGCTCCCCACCCCGTGCAGGAGTCTCCGCTGGAACAGCTCCGCTGGATGTCCGGCTGCTGGCAGGCAGGTTCGGGCAACCATCTCGTCGAAGAGCAGTGGATGGAGCCCCGGGGAGGCTCCCTGCTGGGGATGAGCCGCACGACCCGCGGGGACAGCACCGTCGCCCACGAGGTGATGCGGATCTTCGAGCGTGGTGGACGGCCGGTCTTCTTCGTGCACCCCTCGGGGCAGGCGCCCACGGAGTTCACCGCGAGCGAGGTGGAGGCGGGCTCCATCGTCTTCGCCAATCCGCAGCACGATTTTCCGCAGCGGATCCTGTACCGCCGCGTGGGGGCGGACTCGCTGGTGGCGCGTATCGAGGGGACGCGCTCCGGGCGGACGCGAGGGGTCGACTTCCGCTATGCTCGCGTGAGCTGCCCGGGGGGATAGGCCCGGGAACCCCGCCGCGGTCGTGCTCCCCGACCGCCTCTTCGCGCGCGCCCTCGTCGCCCGCTCCGCCCGGCTCTGGCTGGGGGTGCGGGTGATGCTCATGGCGTCCGTCGCCGCGGCCCGCCTTCCCCCCCTCGCACCGGGAGCGGTCCTGTCGATCGTCGCCGTCGTGGCCGGGATCGCGCTGGGCTATCTGGAGGCGCGCCGCCGGAACGAGCTCCTCCTGCTCGCGGAGCTGGGCACCCATCCGGGGACCATCGCCCTGCTGGTGTGCGCCCCGGTGCTCCTGCTGGAGCTGTGCGCTGCCGGGGTGGTGCTGTGGATCCGGTCCTGATCCTCGAGTCGGTCGGCAGGTCTTTCGGTGGGCGCAGGGTGCTCGCCTCGGCGTTCCTGTGGGCGAAGCCGGGGAGGGTCACGGGGTTGGTGGGGCGCAACGGGGCGGGGAAGTCCACCCTGCTGCGCATCGCCTGCGGGCTGGTGGCCGCGGACCACGGGACGGTGCGCTTCCGCGGGGTGGTCTACGAGCGGCCCCGCCTGCACCGGCTGGCGCGCGAGGGGTTATTCTTCCTCCCCGCGGACCGCCCGCTCCTCTCCCCCTCCTTCACGGTGGGCGCCCAGCTCCGGGCGGTGGACCGGCAGTTCGGCCCTAGGCGCTTCGACGAGACCGTGGACCGGCTGGCCCTGGAGGCGCACCTGGACGCCGACCCCCGCTCGCTCTCGGGCGGGGAGCACGCCCGGGCGGAGCTGGCGCTGGCGATGCTGCGCCGCCCCGTCTGCCTGCTGGCGGACGAGCCCTTCCGGGGGATCGCCCCGCTGGACGCCGAGCGCGTCGCCGCGGTGCTGCGCGCCCTGGCGGCGGAGGGGTGCGCGGTGGTGCTCACCGGGCACGAGCTGGGGTCGGTGTTCGAGGTGGCGGAGGAGGTCCTGTGGGTGGAGTCGGGGACCACCCGGGTGATGGGCTCACCGGAGGAGGCGCGGACCCACTGGGAGTTCCGGAGGGACTTCCTGGGCGAGGTGCCGCGCAGGGAGCCGCGGGGGTAGGAGCGTACCCATCACTGGGCGGTGTCGACGCGGCGCCGTTCGCCCTTCCGCAGTACCTATAAGATCCTGTGCGGAGGGAGACCCGCCAGGTGGTTTCGGCGGGGCTCACTCCGGGGCGGGGAGACTCACGGCAGTATCGTGAGGCTCCTCGCCCCCGCGGAAGAGACCCGGGGCCGTTTCCGGGGCTCTGGAGCGGCCCGCCACGACACACACCAGGCCCTCAGACCAATCCCTCCACGAGCAATTCCACCACCGCGTCCGGGTTGTCGGTGTTGATCCAGTGCCCCCCCTCCACCCGGTGCAGCACCACGCGCCCGTTCGTCCGCCCCGCCGTCTCGATCCGCGCCTCCGCCTCCTCGTCGATCGAGTCCGACTCCGTGGCCTTGACGAAGTGCAGCTCGGTCCCGGCGGGCGGATCCTCCACCACCTCCCACAGGTCGGTCCGGAAGTAGTCGCGGAGCATCTCCTCCACCCCGTCCAGGTCCAGCCGCCAGCGGTAGACGCCGTCCCGGGGCTCCAGGTTGATCGCCATCCACTGCGCGATCCCGGCGGCATACCCGGCGCGCTCCAGCCCCTCCACCGCCTCCCCCCGGGAGGCGAACTCCCCGGGAAGAGACCGGACGGTCTCGATCATCCGCCAGGCGCTCCCCGCGGGCTCCCGCACCTCCAGGGTGGAGTCCACCACCCACACCTGCCGCAGCCCCTCCGGGTGCTCCCGGGCGTACGCCAGCGCCACCTTGCCGCCGAAGGAGTGGCCCAGCACCCCCGCGGCGGGGAGGCCCAGGTGCCCCACCAGGGCGTCCAGGTCCGCGGCGCTCGCCCGCACCGTGTGCGGCCCGGCGAACCCGCGCGACTGCCCGTGCAGCCGGAGGTCCACCAGGAGGGCGCCCCACTCGGGGCGGACCTCCACCACCCGCCGGGCCACGGAGCCCCAGTTGCGCCCGCTCCCGTAGATCCCGTGCAGGACCAGGAGCCAGCGCTCCGGGGTACGCCCCGGGGCGGCGATGCGGGAGTGGTGGAGGATCGGGGTGTCCGGGGTGCGGTCCATGCGCGTCTCGGCCGGGCAGAGGGTTTGCGTCGGACCCGATTCTAACCGGTATGCCGGGTGCTGGCGAGACCTGTACGACGTGAACGGCGAACTACGGGTCTGGGCGTGCCCCCCGCTGGCGCGGGGGTCGGGCTGCGGCTCCGTAACGCATGATACGACCATGCGTAACGGAGTCGAGCCCCCGCGGAAACCGCCCCGCGGGGTCTCGCCCCTTCGGGCCGTCATCCCTCACGCAACTGCATTCACGCAACCGCTTTCGACCCGTGCCCACCCTCCCCTGCCCCGGCTGCGGACGCCCCTACCCGGACGACGGGCGCTTCGCCCTCGGCCGGACCCTGATCTGCGCCTGCGGTACCCGCATGGGGCGCCGGGTGGAGACCGGGGCCGCGGCGGCGGACCCGCCCCGCTTCCTGGCGGACTCCATGCTCGGGGGGCTGGCCCGCTGGCTCCGCGTGCTGGGGTACGACGCCGCCTGGGAGGCGGAGATCGCCGACGCGGAGCTGGTGCGCCGCGGGGCTGGGGAGGGGCGGTGGATCCTGACCCGGGACCGGGCGCTGGCGGAGGAGTGGTGGACCGAAGGGCTCCTGCGGGTGCGGAGCGACGACCCCCTGGAGCAACTCCGGGAGGTGGCGGGGGTGGTGCCGCTCTCGGAGCGGGGGATCTTCTCCCGCTGCACCCGCTGCAACCTCCCCCTGGAAGGCGCCCCGGCGGAGGCGGTCGCGGCGCGCGTCCCCGTGCCGGTGCGGGCGGAGCAGCCGGAACTCCGCGGGTGCCCGGGGTGCGGACGGGTGTACTGGGAGGGCTCCCACACCGCGCGGATGCGCCGCATCGTGGCCCGGGCGCTGGCTCCCGCCGCCCCGCAGGCTCCGCCCGGCGAGCACCCTTCCTGCGATCCGCCCCCAGAGTCAGGTGCCCCGGAGCCACCGGGGCCATCCCCCCTTCGACCGGGAGAGCACGGATGACGGGACGACGGAGCGAGACCCGCGGAGCCGGGCGCCGGAGCCGGCATACCCTGGTGCCCGTGCTCCTGGGGCTCCTCGCCGCCGCGCCCCCGCTGGCCGGGCAGGGCGCCGCCGGGTCCGGGACGGCCGTGTCGTTCCGGATCGGGATCGCGGGCGGACCGGGAGCCTGCCGGCTGCTGGTGGTGCCGGGGGTGGAGGTGCGGACCCCCGGCCGTCTACGCGCGGTCGGCGTGCTGGACACCTACCTGTTCCGCGTTACGGAGACGGACCCCTGCCGGAGCACCGCCGAGCCCGCCGCCCCGGAGCGGACCACCTACCTCCCCCTCGCCCCGCCGCGCCTGCGCCTGGGCGCGGGGTGGCGGGGGACAATGGGGGAGCTGCACACCGGGGCCCGCGCCTACGTGGGGCAGCAGGGGGTGATGGAGGGCTTCCAGCCGATGGCGGGGGCCGGAGTGGAGGTGGGGAGCGGTCCGTGGGCGGTCGGGGTCGACGGGACGCTGCACCGGGGAGTCGTCCGGGAGCGCTTCCGGATCCCCGGGTCCGAATACTACGACACCCGGTTCGTGGGTACGGAGTGGACCCCCACGATGGAAGTCGCCGCGCGGCTCGACGTGGGCGCCCTCACCGGGTCCGGGGCGGGGTCGCCGCGGCTGCTGCGGCCGGTGCTGGGGGGGATCGCCGGGGGGACGGTGGGCGCGCTCGTGGGGTTCGGGGTGGGCCTGGGCCTCAACCGCGGGTGCACCGGGGACGAGATCTGCCTGATCCCCGCCCTGCTGGGCTCCATCGTGGGGGAGTCGCTGGGGGTGCCGCTGGGGGTGCACCTGGCCGAGGGGCGCCGGGGGAGCCTCCTCCTGGGCGCGGGGGCCTCGCTGGGGATCGCGGGGGTGGGGCTCGCCGGGATGGCAGTGCTGGGCGACTCCGGCCCGCCGGCGCAGGGGATCGCGGTGCTGGTCCCGGTGGCGCAGCTCGCGGCGTCCATCGCCATCGAGCGGGGTACCGCGCGCCGACGGTGACGGCCGCCGGACGGGTCTACTCCCGCACCCCCAGCTCCCGCTCCCGCTCGGCGTCCAGGTCCTCCTCCACCCGGTCCATCCCCGGCCGGCGCCCGCGGAAGTAACGTACCGCCTCGATCCCCAGCGCGCAGAAGGTGGCCCAGGCGAACCCCACCGCAAACCCGGCCAGGACGTCCGAGGGGTAGTGCACCCCCAGGTACAGCCGGGAGGCGCCGATCCCCAGGATCAGCACGGCCGCCACCGCCAGGGTGAGCCGCCGCAGCGCGGGGGAGGGCCCCAGGCGCGACACCAGGTAGGCCAGCGTCAGGTACGCCACCATCGAGGTGGTGGCGTGCCCCGAGGGGAAGGAGCCCTGGTCGGCCCACGCCGTCCGCCAGGGGAATACCTCCGGGCGAGGGCGGTCGAAGAACAGCTTCAGCACCCGGGTGATCAGCGCCGCCCCCCCCATCGCCACCCAGAGGAGGAGGACGGAGTAGCGGTGGCGGGTCACCCACAGGAAGACGCTGGAGATGGCGACCACCACCCACACGGTCAGCCCCGCCCCCAGCGCGGTGACCTCCAGCGCCACCACGTCCAGCAGGGGGGTGTGGTGCCGCCCGATCCAGCGGAGCACCGCCACGTCGAACCCCCGCGTG
>DATAAL010000062.1:0-15862 GCA_036260145.1 Longimicrobiaceae bacterium
GCGGGGCTCCGGCGGGGAAGCCGCGCTTCCGCATCAGTGCCTCGATGCGCGGGTCGCGGCCGCGGAAGGCGCGGTACGCCTCGGCCGGGTCCACCGTGTTCCCCACCGAGAAGATGTGCCGCCGCAGCCGCTCCGCCACCGCGGGGTCGTAGAAGCCGCCGGCCTCGGTGAACGCCTCGGCCGCATCGGCCGTCAGCACGTCCGACCAGAGGTAGCTGTAGTACCCCGCCGAGTAGCCGTCGCTGGCGAAGACGTGCCCGAAGTGCGGGGTGCGGTGGCGCATGACGATCTCGGCCGGCATCCCCAGCTCGGCCAGCGCCTCCCGCTCGAACCGGTCCGGGTCGATCCTGCGGTCGCCCGCCAGGTGCAGCTTCATGTCCACCAGCGCGCTCGCCAGGTACTCCGTGGTGGCGAACCCCTGGTTGAAGGTGGAGGCGCGCCGGATCCGGTCCACCAGCTCCGGGGGGATCGACTGGCCGGTCCGGTGGTGGACGGCGAAGCGCTGCAGCACCTCGGGGGTGGAGAGCCAGTGCTCCAGGAGCTGCGAGGGGAACTCCACGTAGTCGCGGGCGACCGCCGTCCCCGAGAGCGAGGGGTAGCTCACGCGGGAGGCCAGGCCGTGCAGCGCGTGCCCGAACTCGTGGAACAGGGTGGTGGCGTCGTCCCACGAGATCAGCACCGGCTCGCCCGGCTGACCCTTGACGAAGTTGGAGTTGTTCGAGACCAGGGGGGTGACCTCACCGTCGAACCGCTCCTGGCTGCGGTAGGCGGTCATCCAGGCGCCGGACCGCTTCCCGGGGCGGGCGTACGGGTCGAAGTACCAGAGCCCCACGTGCCGCCCAGTGGCCTGGTCCGTCACCTCCCACACCCGCACGTCGGGGTGGTACACGGGGACGTCGGTCACCGGGGCGAAGCGGAAGCCGAAGAGCTCCCCGGCCACCCAGAACATCCCCTCGCGCAGCTGCTCCAGCTGGAGGTAGGGCTTCACCGCGTTCTGGTCCAGGTCGTACCTCTCCTTGCGGACCTTCTCGGCGTAGTACCGGTAGTCCCAGGGCTCGATGCTGAGGTCCGCCCCCTCGCGCCGCGCCAGCGCCTGCATGTCGGCGACCTCCTGGCGCACGCGCGCCACCGCGGGCGTCCAGACCGCCTCCATCAGCTCCCGGGCGCGCTCGGGCGTGCCGGCCATGGCGTTCTCCAGCCGCCAGTGCGCGTGTGTGGGGTACCCGAGCAGCCGGGCCCGCTCGGCGCGGAGTTGCAGGATCTCGGTGACGAGGGCGTTGTTGTCGTGCGCTCCCCCGTTGTCGCCCCGGTTCACGAACATCCGCCACACCCGCTCGCGGAGGTCGCGGCGGTCGGAGTAGGTGAGGAACGGGTCGACCGCCGAGCGGGTGTTGGTGATCACCCACGCGCCGGGCATCTGCCGGGCGGCGGCCGCGGCCGCGGCGGCGTCGCGCACCGACTGCGGGAGGCCCGCCAGCTCCGCCTCGCTCCGCAGCACCACAACCGAGTCCGTCTCCTCGGCCAGCACGTTCTGGCTGAAGCGGGTGTAGCGCCCGGCCAGCTCCTGGTTGATCTGCGACAGGCGCGCCTTGGCCGCGGGGTCGAGGCGCGCGCCCTCACGGACGAAGTTGGTGTAGTGGCGCCACACCAGCCGCTGCTGCTCCGGGGTCAGGCGCGCCTTCTCGGGCGAGTGGTAGACCACCTCGATGCGGCGGAAGAGCGCCTCGTTCCCGGTGATCCGGTCGGAGTGGGCGGCGAGCCGAGGGGCCATCTCGCGCTGCACCGCCTGGAACTCGGGTCCGTTCAGGTTCGAGCCCCAGAGGTTGTAGACGGCGCGCACGCGGTTCAGGGTGCGGTCCGCCCGCTCGTACGCGGCGACGGTGTTCTCGAAGGTCGGAGGCGCCGGGTTGCTCGCGATCCGCTCGACCTCGGCCAGATTCTCGGCCATGGCCGCCTCCAGGGCCGGCCGGAAGTGCTCCACCCGCACCCGGTCGAAGGGGGGCACCCCGCCGTAGGGGCCCGTCCATTCGGCGAGGAGCGGGTTCGCGGCGGCCGCCGGGGCGGGAGCGGGAGGAACGGGTGGGCTCACGGCGGGGGCGGAGGCACAGCCGGCCATCGCGGTGGCGAGCACCAGCGCGCCGATGCGGGGAGTCCGGGCGTCACGTGTCGGCATATCGGGTCGGGGTTCGGTGCTTCGGCCGCGCGGGCGGTGGGGCCGGCGCGGGCCCGGGGACCGGGGGACGGAGAGGCATGTACACCCCACCGCGGGGCGGGGATCCCGCCGGAGCCGGAGCCCTCCGCGACGAACCGGGAGCAGGGGGTGATCTCCAGGGACGCGCGGGTCCAGCGGAGGAGGCAACTCCGCTCTGGCGCGCTTTTTGCCCCATATGTGGGGTTATCTGCTGATCTGTACACAACATATAGCAACTCTCTTGCGAGGGGGGAGGTCGGCGCACTATGTTGCCCAAGGCTGCTCCGGTGCGCGAGGGGGATGGATCCGCGGGACGAAGCCTCCCTCCCGGAACCTCCGCGTCCCGCCGGATCAGCGCCCCGCTCTCCTGCTAACCGGTGATCTGGTCTTGCATGGATCAGAGCGACTTCGGCGAAGATCCGGCCGCATCGGTTACCGAGGTGGAATTCGACCGGCTCGTCATTCGTGAGACCGAGCACTGGATATGGCAGGTTCATGAAAATCAGTCCTTCCTGGGCCGTTCGATCCTGCGGCTGACCCGCCCGCTGACCCTCTCCCTGGTACATTGCAGTCCGGACGAATGGCTGTCGCTTCGTGCGGAACTCACTCTTTACGAGCGTTTCATCCACTCCCTCTGGGCACCCGACCGCTTCAACTACGGGCAGCTCGGCAATGTATTCCACCAACTGCACGTACACGCCGTCCCCCGCTATCGGGCCGAACGTACCTGGCGGGGGATCTCTTTCCTGGATCACCGCTGGGGCCACAACTGGGCGCCCACGCCGGCATCGCCGCTCTCCGTGGAGCAGTCTTACGAGCTCGCGGAATGGCTCAGGGGGGAGCTGAGGGGTTTTGAGGAGGAGCACCGTTGTTGAGGACATGCCCGCTGTGGGCGGTGGATCGATGAATGACGAGGAGGAGAGGGGGAGACATGGGAGCAGCAGGCACTTCGACCGGTCGCATCGCGCAACCGCGGCCCGGACCCGAGGGGGAGTCCGTCTATCCCTGGAGCGACCTGGCGCTGCGGGCGCCGCTTCAGGCAAGGAACTCCGTAGAGATTCACCTCTTCCGCCACGGGGAGAGCGAGGCGAACGCCCAGGGGCTCATCACCGGCCAACTGGACAGCGGACTGACCGAGTGTGGCCGGACGCAGGCCTCGGCTCTCGGCGCCGCGCTCCGGAAGCGCTACGACTACGCGTGGTCCTCCCATCTGAAGCGGAGCATCGAGACGCTGGATCTGGCGATGGCCACCGCGGGGGCGTCGTGTTCCGGCCGGCACATCGACCGGCGCCTGAGCGAGCGCAGCCTCGGCGTGTGGGAAGGGCAGAAGAGAAGAGTGGTCCCGCAGTACGCGCAGGGGAGCCTCTCCTTTGCGCCCCCGCAGGGGGAGAGCTATCTCCGGCTCACCCAGAGGATCCTGTCGTTCCTGGTGGATCTCGCCCGCTTCTCCCACGAGGTGGATCGTCCCCTGACGGTGCTGGTCTCCACCCACGCCGGACCGCTGCGGGTGTTCTACGCCATCCTCCAGCGGATCCCGGAGCCCAGGGAGGTCCTCTCGCTGGAGTTCGGGCACTGCCAGCCGGTCGTCCTCACCCTTTCGAGGCTGGACTGGCCTCCCTTTGTCCAGAAAGGAGCATGGCTGGATGAGCCGGGACTACTTTCCCCCGAGGTCTCAGTACATCAAGCAGTTTGATCGCTATATCACGCTCCGCGAGAACTGGGATTTCTCCCTGTCCTTCGCCCGGAGGCTCTCCGACCGGCTCGCCGGCCGCCTGTCCGACAACGTGGAGACGGTCGCCCTGGCGGGTTCATTCGGGCGGCTGGAGGGCTCGCCCTCCTCGGACGCGGACTACATCCTGCTCGTCAAGGAGGAGCGGCTGGACCCCGAGACGGACCCGGACGCCGCGGTCATTCGAGCGGCCATCCAGGAGCTGGGCGTGGAGCCCCCGAACAAGACGGGCGTCTTCGCGCAGCCCCGGTCGGTGAGGAAGCTCCTGGAGGCGACCGGCCACCACGCGGACGAGACTCCGGACATGCTGGGGAAGCGCATGCTCCTCCTGCTGGAATCGAGACCCGTCTTCGACGTGGCGCGCTACGAGGCCGTCCTCGACGAGGTCTTCGGGAAGTACGCGGGAGATGTGAGGAGAGACCCGACCAAGGAGTTCGTCTTCCTCCTGAACGACCTCATCCGGTACTTCCGGTACATCTGCGTAAACTACCAGGAGACCTTTTGGAGGCAAAACGAAAAGTGGCCTATTCGCAACCTGAAGCTCCGCCACAGCCGGATCCTGATGTACGCGGGTCTCCTGTGTCTCCTCGGGGAGGCGAGCAAGTACGAGGACCAGCGGAAGCTGACCACCATCCGGGAGTATCTCCACCTCACGCCCCTGGAGCGCCTGGCGTTCACATACGCCGAGAATCACGACCATGGGTTCTTCAAGGTCGCGGGGCTCTACAACGTGTTCCTGGCGAGGCTGTCGGAGCCGGAGACGAGGGAGGCGCTGAACGCGATCGACTACGCCGACCGGTACCAGTCCCGCACCTTCGCGGAGCTCAAGGCGAACTCAGACGCCTTCGTCTCCGAGCTGAACCGCTCCGTGTGGAGCCGGCAGGGGGTGTGGAGCGACCGGTTCTTCGAATACCTGATCTTCTGAGCGAGGGGATCCAGCAGCCCCATCTTCTCCGGTCCCCCAGCTCCGCACGCCCTCTCTGCCCCCTGCTTGAGGACGCGGAGGTCTCGGTCAGGAGTGTACCCGCACCGCCCGCATCCGCCGCAGGTTGGCGCCCGGGAAGCGGCCTCCGGCGCGGACCCCGGCCAGCACCCGTTCGGCCGCGGCCCGGGTGGTCCCGGCGTACACTGCGAGGAACCCGTACCGCGCGTCCACCCCGGTGTAGGTGACGTCGTTCTCCCCGTCCCCGTCGCACTCGAAGCGGGTGGCGAACACCTTGTGGCGGGGGAACAGGGCTTGCGCCGCCAGCCGCTCCCGCTCCGCCACCGAGCAGCGCGGGCCGCTGCGGAGGATCACCGCGTAGAAGGGCTCGCTGCGGGACTCGGCCCGCGCGGCGCCGTCCCGCGGCAGGGCGAAGGACAGGTCGTGCGGCCGGAACCCCGGGCAGGGGCGCACCGGGTCGGGACAGACCCGGCCGGGCGGGTCGACGGCCTGGGCGGCGGCGCCTCCGGCCGGCTGCGCCGCGGCCAGGGCGAGTAGCGCCGGGAGGAGGCGGAGGGAGCGGACAGGTCTCACCGGAAGGTCACCTCCCCCTCCGCGCCGCCACCGCGTACATCAGCGGGATCGCGGGGGTGCCCTCCGGGGGCGCCCAGCGCCGCCCCGGCAGAGCCCGCATCCCCTCGAAGAAGACGCACCCGTTGGAGTACGGGTACTCGCGTAGCACCTCCAGCGCGAGCCCCGCCTCCAGGAGCGCGGAGACCACGTCCGCGATCCCCCAGGCGAACTCGTGCACGGGGTGAGGGTTGCGGAAGTCCACCACCCCCTCCCGGTACTCGCCCCCGTGAAGCAGCCCCTCCCCCGATCGGGCCACGTAGTCCGCCACCCCCTCCCCCCAGGTCACCGGCTCCCCGCCCGAGAAGTAGGGGAAGAAGAGCCGCATCCGCTCGTCGAACATCGCCGCCACCGGGTGGAACTCCACCAGCACGAAGCGCCCTCGCGGCTCCAGCACCCCCGCGATCCCCCGGGCCCACGCCCCCAGCTCCGACAGCCAGCACACCGCGCCGTAGGAGGCGAACACCACGTCGAAGCGCCGCCCCGCGCGCCCTGCCTCCTCCAGCCACCCGTACACGTCCGCCCGCTCGAACGCTCCGGGGATCCCCGATTCGGCGGAGAGGCGGCGCGCGAACTCCACGGCCTCGTCGCTGATGTCCACCCCGGTGACCACTGCCCCCAGCCGCGCCAGGCTCAGGGTATCCTGCCCGGAGTTGCACTGCAGGTGCAGCAGGCGAAGGCCTTTCACATCGCCCAGCAGCTCCCGCTCCTCGGGGAAGAGGGTGCTCCCCCCGCCGCGCAGGAAGGCCGCCTGGTCCCCCTTGTGGGAGTTGTGCGCCGCGGTGGCGGCGTTCCAGGAGAGGCGGTTCGCCTCGTGGAGGTCGGGTCTCATCGCCTCTCGGTGCCCGGGGCGGCGAGGCGGGCGGTGAGCAGCTCCACGATGCGCTTCTCCAGCACCCCAGTGGAGACGCACAGCACCGGACCCGTGCTGGTCCCCTCGATGGGCGTGGCGGAGCCGGCGACCTCGGTGGTCACCCGTGTCCGGTCGCCCACCGGCTCCAGGGAGGTGAGCGCGGCCAGGTGGACCCGGAACCGGGTCACCGCCGACGGGCCGGCCCCCTCCTCGTTGCCGCAGCGGAGGAACGCCGAGACGCGCTCCCCCCCCACCCGGGCCACCGGGGCGCGGCGGTTGCCGTACACCCGGGCGGCCGGGTCGCGGGTCCCCTCGGGGATCCCCAGCTCCCGGTACACCTCCGGGAGGAGCGCCCAGACGTGGTCCACCGGCGCGTCCACCCGGTAGACCACCGCCTCCGTGTCGTTGTTCAGCCGGTACGAGAGCCCGGTGGAGGTCTCCTCCAGGATGGGGGTCGGGCCCCGGGGAGCCGTGCCGGTGGAGGGGCTGGGGGGAGCGCACGAGGCGGCGAGCAGGGCCAGCAGGACCGCGGGGGAGAGGGAGCGCATCGGGGGAGCTCCGGCGCGAAGGGGAGGGTCGACCGCACGACGCACGGGTAGATCTACACTCCCGCGCGCCCCCGGAACAGCCCCGTGCCCCCGCGGGAGCGCGCCCGGGGGTCAGGGCGTGCCCGTCCCCGGCACCACGCGCTTGACCAGGCTCCCCGCCGGGAGCGGGGAGGTCTCGCCCTCCACCCCGTTGATGACCGCCAGCTCCGCCAGCGGGACGGCGGAGGGGTAGCGCCGGTTGAACTCGACCAGCGTCATCGCCCGGTCCAGCCGCACCACGTCGATGCGGTTGGGCTGCGCCGCCAGCGCCTGCGGGTCGGTGAGCGGTCCGAAGCTCCCCAGCGTCTGTCGGAAGAGCCGGTCGTAGGGGGCGAACCGCCCGGTGGGGGTGAAGGCCACGATCTCGTACGTGCGCCCCGCGTGGGAGACGAAGGCGGCCACCCCGTCCACTACCCCCTGCTGCGTCTGCGCCCGGAAGTACCCCACCACGGCGGGGAGGCCGTTGACGGTCTCCCGCCCCGCCTGCCCCGGCTGCAGCCCCTGCCGGGAGAAGAAGCGCTGCGCCGCCGCGTCCGGGCTCCCCTGCCCCAGGGTGAGCTGGATCATGGCGTCCTGCTGCGGACTCACCGCCACCACCGCCTGCGGGAGGTTCTGCGTGCGCCACCCCTGCGGGAAGTCCAGGCGGAAGCGCAGGTCGGGGTGGAGGAAGACCCCGCCGCGGAAGAAGCCGTTGCGCGGGTTCTCGCCGTACACCAGCCCGTCGATCCGCCCCAGGTACTCCGCCTCCCCCACCCTCAGCCCCTGCAGGGGGCGGTTCAACGCCGCCACCCGCTCCCCGGTGCGGCGGATCCGTTCCCCCGGGTTGGGGTGCGTCTGCAGCCAGGAAGGGAGCGGGCTTCGCCCCTCCCGCTCCCCCACCCGCTGCAGCGCCGCGAACACCTCCGCCATCTCGCGCACGTCGTACCCCTCGGTCAGGGCGTAGCGGAACCCCAGGTCGTCGGCCTGGTTCTCGGCGTCGCGCCCGTACTTCAGGAAGAGGAGGTTCATCCCCAGCCCCGCCACCTCGCCGAACTGCTGGAGCTCCGGGACGAGGATGGAGCCGATCCCCAGTCCGAGCTGGGCCAGCTGCGCCCGGCTGATCTGCGTCACCTGGTGCCGCGCCGTGACGTGCCCGATCTCGTGCCCCAGCACGCTGGACAGCTCCGCCTCGTCCTCCATCAGCCCCAGCAGCCCGCGGGTGACGAAGATGTACCCGCCCGGCAGCGCGAAGGCGTTGGGGGTGGGGTCGTCCACCACCCGGAAGGTCCAGGGGAGGCTGGGGCGCTCGGAGCGCGCGGCGAGCCGGGTCCCGATCCCGTGCACGTACTGCTGCAGCGCGGCATCGTCCACCAGCCCGATGGTCTGCTGCACCTCCTGCGCGGCCTGCGCCCCCATCTGGACCTCCTGCGACTCGGAGATCAGGGCGAGCTGCGGCCGCCCGGTCACCGGGTTGGTGGCGCACCCGGCGAGCGACGCGGCGAGCACGAGCGCCGCAGAAAGCTTCCACGACATTGGTTCCCTCCCGGTTCGGCGTCCCGCACGGACCCACGCGTGATCCGAGGAGGTCGCAAGAAGCGCTCCGGGGGTAACGGCGGAACTGCCCTGAACGGCTCGGGAACGGCGGGTTCGGGCGTGCCCCCCTGCGCCCCCCGGTCAGGGGAGGGTGGCGGCGAGCTTCATCACGGGCTCCGGCCGGGGCCGCAGCTCGGCGATGGCGAAGACCGTTCGACCGCCGCTGCGGAAGTTCGCCTCGGCGCGGGCCAGGCGCTCCCCGTCCAGGGCAAAGGGGTGGTACCCGGCGCCCAGGAGCGCGGCGCGAAGCGCCGGCTCCAGTCTGTGTACGCGCCCGTACACGTCGGGGTGGACGGTCACCCGCCCCTCCCGCACCTCCACCACCCGGTAGACGACCTCCACCGGGACGGGACGGGCGAGCGCCACCCACGCGGTGCGCCGCGGCTCGGCGGCGATCGCATCCAGGCGCTGCTCGGAGACGCCGGGGCTGGCGTGGAGGTGCAGCGTGCGCGCCAGCTCCATCACGTCGCGGTTGCTCATGCGGACGCACCCGTGGCTGGCCGGGCTCCCCAGGAGGCGCTCGTTGCCGCCGGGGGTGCCGTGGATGTACACGTCCCCGGCGAGGTGCAGCTTGACCCGGCCCATCGGGTTCCCCGGACCCGGGGGCGTGTACCGCCTGTTCCGGGCCCAATCGCTCCTGGGCGGGGTCCAGTCCGGGTTCCAGATGGCGTGACGGATCCGGAAGCTCCCGCCGGGGGTGCGGTACGCCGCGGTTCCCACCGAGACGGGGTAGCTCTTCAGGGGCTCCTCGCCCCGGTACAGGTCGAGTCGGCCAGCGGGGAGGTTGAGCACGATCCGGACGGGCGCTTCGGTCCGGGTCTGGGCGTGCGCAGGGGAAGCGGCGGCGAGCGTCGGGATCAGAGCGAGAGCGAGACGGAGCTTCATCGGAGTAGCTTTCGGGGGGATCAGGGCCGCGCCTCGCAGGTACCCCTCCGGTCCTGCTCCACACGGCCGGCTCCGTCACCCCCAGCAGGGCAGCACACACTACGTAAGGAGGGGTCCCGGAGATTCGACTGCCTCTTCCCGCCCTCCCCCGGCGCTGCACGAGCAGTTCCAAGCCGTTCAAGACCTTACCGCCGTCACACGATCACCGCCACCTCGCTCGCGTGCCCGGACTGCGGCCCGCGCCGCTCCGCCGGACCCAGGTCCTCCTCCCCCCCCGGGTACACGAACGAGTCGCGCGGGGCGTAGAAGCAGGATCCCGGCACGACCTCCAGCGGGGTGCGGGGGCGGAGCGCGTACACCGGGTGCCCCGGCTCCAGGAACTCGAGGGAGACCACCTGGAAGGGGGTGGCCAGCTCCCCGATGTACGGGTAGAGGCCGCTCACCAGACGGTCGCCCACCCGGGTGATGTAGCGCAGGTGGCCGGCGGCGATGGTGCTGGTGTCGCTCCCGACGGTGGCGCGAGTGCGGATGATCGGCGTATCGTCCACCGAGGTGGTGGCCGTGAGCATCCCGTCCTCCACCTCCAGCGTGGTGCTGCCGGGGGTGGCGGGGACGCCCCGCTCCAGCACGTACTCCCGCATCCGCTCCGAGGAGTTGAAGTAATGGGTGAAGAAGCGGCCGGGGGTGACGCCGTCCGGGGCGGGGTAGTCGGCCACGTCCAGCCCCAGGTAGGTGAGGGAGTACGCTCCGAAGCCGGTGGTCTGGGCGGCGGAGTCGACCACGTACTGGTTCATGTAGACCGCGTGGTTCGCCGCGGGGCGCAGCGCCGGGGGGAGGAGCCGGGCCGCCGCCTCGGGGTCGGCGGGGATCCAGCTCGTGTAGACCATGCGGCTGTGCAGGACGAGCTGGGGAGCGACGAGCGGGGAGGTAGACATGGGCTTCGAGGGTTCGGGGTAGAGGGAGGGTCCGGGTATCGCCGGGAGACCGGCCGCAGGGGAATCGGCCCTCTTACAGACAAAATAACCGAAACGCCGCCTGCCCGGGTCGCTCTACCGGCTCCCCGCGACGCGCCTCTTTCCCCCGACTGTTCCCCGGCAGGATCTCTCCGACCCTGGATACGGACCGGCCTCACCCCTGCCCCGCGCCGGCTACCTCACCGGGTCGGTCATCGCCCGGGCGACGGCGCGGTAGTCGATGCGGCCGGAGCGCTCCAGAGCCTCCACCCGGGCCCGCTCCGCCCGGGAGCGCGCCTCCAGCGCGCGCAGCGTCTCCTCCCGGCTCCATCCCGGCAGGAGGGGGGAGTCCGCCGGCCCGACGCGCAGGGTCCGCAGCTCCTCCTCCATCTCGTCCGCCAGCAGGAGGAGCTCGCCGATGCGCCGGTTCCGCTCCACCGCCCCCGCGTGGTCCGCGGGGGTGTCCCGCCGGAGCCCGCCGGAGCCGATCTCCCGGTCGATGTCTCGCATGGATCTCTCCTCTAGCCGAGCAAGGCTCCGACCAGACGGCGAGCGTACTCGTCGCCGCACTCGCAGCAGAGCTCCGACCAGCAGGTGCAGGCGGAACGCTCGCACTGCCCGTCCAGCTCCACGCCCCTGCACCGGCAGGACCGGGTCTCGGTCCCGCAGCGGGCGCACTTCTCCTGTCTCGTAGGTTCCGGGGGATTGCGCATGGAACACCTCGGGTCGTCTGGGAGCTTTTGCTCCGCCGCAATCCGCGTGCCCGGGGAGTGCGCAAATTCGCTTCCCCGAAGGATTTGCGAAGGCGAGAGAATGTGCCGCGGGGGGGTGCGCCGCCCCTGAGGAGTGGGCGGAGGGTGCCTGGCATCACGCAGTTGCGTGAGGGATGACGGCCCGAAGAGGCGAGACCCCGTGGCAGTTGGCAGGGTCTCGCCTCCGTCAGTCAGCGTGGTGTGCTGGCTTACGGAGCCGCAGCCCGACCTCCGCGCAGCGGGGGGCACGCCCGAACCCGCCGTTCAAAAGCCGTTCAGTCGTTCCGGGCCTACTCCAGCGAATACAGATAGGCCGCGATGTCGCGCGCCTCGGCCTCGGTCAGGCCCACATTCGGCATGGCGGTCAGGGAATCGACCGAGGGGGGATCCTGAATCCAGCGGACCAGGTTCCCGGGGGTGTTGGTGAGCACCCCGGCGATGTACATGCGCCCGGCGATCCCGGCCAGCGGAGGCCCCACCGTGGCGTCGGCACCGGGCACCCCGGGGACGGTGTGGCAGGTGTTGCACCCCCGGGCCCGGATCAGCGCCCGCCCCCGACCCGGGTCGCCCCCGGTGAGCAGGGCGGCCTGCTCCGCGGAGCGCTCGTCTGCCCCCAGGCCGCACCCGGGGAGCGCCAACGCGCCGAGCACCAGCAGGGTCCGCATTCCGGGCATGGTTCCGCTCCTCGCTCAGGTGGGGCGGAGCAGCGCGCGGTCCTCCCAGCGCGCCGCCCGCCGCTCGGCCTCCCGCAGCCACGCGGCGACCAGCGCCAGCCCCGCCACCAGGTAGGCGATCCCCGCGGGGACCCACATGATCAGCCCGGCGAGCTGCTGGTCCTCCAGCGGGGTGAGCCCCCACGCCGCGGTGGCCCCCTCGTACACCGGGTACCAGGGGCGCAGCGCGAAGACGAGCAGCGCCCCCAGCCCGCCGCTGTGCAGCGCGGTGGTGAACAGGTAGAGCACCGAGGCGCCGTACCCCATCCGCCCCTCGCGGCCGTGCACCACCGCCCACCAGAAGAGCAGGGCGGTCCCCAGGAAGGAGGCGTGCTGGAGGGTGTGGACCGCGTCGCTTCGCAGCGTGGCCTGGTACGGCGCCGGCAGGTGCCACACCCAGAGCGCCGCGGCGTGCAGGAGCCAGGCGGTGAACGGCCCCGTGAGCGCGCGCCAGGAGCCCCGCACCACTCCACCCCGGGCCCACCCCCCGGCCGCGCGTCGCCACCCGATCGGCACCGCCCACAGGAAGGGGACCAGCGGACGCCCCAGCACCAGCAGCGGCGCCGCCAGCGCCATAATCAGCTCGTGCTGGGTCATATGCGCCGAGAAGAGCACCTCCCCCAGCGGGTGCAGCGGCGATACCAGCGCCACGGCGAGGATGGTCCACCCGGCCGCGTAGCACACCGCCTCCCAGCGGCGGATCCCCCGCCCCGCACCGGAGCGCCAGAGCCGGCGGACCCCCCGCGCGTACAGCCACCCCGCCAGGAGGAGCGGGAGCACGATCCCCGGCTCCAGAGCCCAGGCGGTGGCGAGGTCGTGCGGCGCCAGCGGCCGCCCCTCGTGCGCCCGGAGCGGGAGCGGGAGGAGCGCCCCCGCGACCAGGGCAGGCGCGAGCGCGCGGCGCCGCATCAGATCCCCATGCACGGGTTCAGGAAGAGCTTGGGGATCCACTGCGCCACGATGGTCAGGGCGAAGAGCGCGCTCGCCAGGATCCCCAGCGCCACCAGGAAGCGGCTGCGGGCCAGGGTTCCGCTCTCCCCCCCCGGCCCTTCGCGGCCGGCGCGCCGCCACTCCCGCCACCCGACCCACCCGCCCGCGGCCGCCAGCAGCAGCGTCGCCAGGGTCACCCCGTGCAGGTAGAGCATGGAGCTCTTGGCGCACGCCACCCGCACCAGGGCGTAGTCGGCGTTTAGTCCGAGCATCCAGGCCACCGGACCCGCCAGCACCACGAACCAGAGGGTCGCGATCCCGCGCGGGGCCCCGAAGTGCCGGGTGCTCTCCGTCGTCTCGGCCATGCTCGTCGGCTCCTCCGCGCTCACAGCAGGCGCGGGCCCCAGTAGACGATCAGGTACAGCGGGACCCACGCCAGCGAAAGGAAGTACTGGTAGTCGGCGGCGTCGCTCACGTCGGGATAGTGCTTCCGCTTCGCCTTCCGGCTGAGGAAGAGCGCCGCCAGCGTCCCGGTCTCGAACACATCCACCACCAGCAGCGTGGCGTGCAGGACCACCCCCCCCCACGCCACGGAGGCATAGGCGTGCGCGTCCCAGCGGACGTTCAGCGCCAGCAGCTCCCACCAGCGCAGCACGGCGACCCCCACGGTCATCGCCAGGGCGATCAGCAGCCCCCGGATCACCCCCGCCCGGTCGAAGCGCTTGGCCGCCCGGTCCGCCATACGCATGGGGACCACCACCGCCAGCAGCAGGACGGTGTTGATCGTCGGGATCAGGAGGTCGGGGTCCGGGGTGCGTCCCGGGGGCCACTCGTACTCGTTGAGCCGCAGGTAGAAGTAGCTCGCCGCCATCAGGACCAGGGTGAACCCCTCGATCAGGGCGAAGCCCAGCGTGCCCCACCAGAGGAGGCTGCGGTGGCCGAAGGTCACGCTGGGGAGCCGGGACACGTCGACCAGGGTACGCGGCGCGCTCACGCGGGCTCCTCCGGGGGCGTGGGGGGCCCGGCGTGCCGGTCCTGGGTCCAGAACCAGCGCAGCAGCGCCGGGAAGAGGAGCGCCGGGCCGACCACGAAGGCCCAGGGGGTGAAGATCCCGCCGATGAAGGTCACCCCCACCGCCAGCGCGGCCAGGAGCGGGGCCAGGCTGGGCCCGGGGTGCTGGTAGCGCGCGTCGGGCACGGCGTCCAGCACCGTGGTGAGCAGGATCTCGCGCCGGCGGGGGTTCATCCCCACCGCCACCGGGCTGTCCGGGGTCCGCTCCCACAGGGCATACAATCCCTGCACCACCGGGATGTGCAGGAAGTTGTAGGAGGGTGGCGGCGATGAGGTCCCCCACTCCAGGGTGTGCGAGCCCCAGGGGTCGTCGCCCGCCGGCGCGCCGCGCCGCAGGGAGCGGACGATGTTGGCCAGGAAGAGCAGCACGCTCACGGCGATGACCCCCGCGCCGACGCTGGAGAGGAGGTTGAGCGGGCCCCACCCCGTCTCGGGGAGGTAGGTGTAGACGCGCCGGGTCATCCCCATCAGCCCCAGGAAGTGCTGCGGGAAGAAGGTGACGTTCACGCCCACGAAGAAGAGCCAGAAGTTCCACTTCCCCAGGGTCTCCGAGAGCATGCGCCCGGTGATCTTGGGGAACCAGTAGTAGAAGGCGGCGAAGAGGGGGAAGACGAAGGCCCCGATCTGCACGTAGTGCAGGTGCGCCACCACGAAGTAGGTGTCGTGCGCCTGCTGGTCGAAGGGGACCGAGGCCACCATCACCCCGGTGATCCCGCCCAGGGTGAACAGGACGATGAAGCCCAGGACGAAGAGGAGCGGGGTGTCGAAGCGCGGCCGCCCCGCCCAGAGGGTGGCCAGCCAGCAGAACACCTGCACCCCGCTGGGGATGGCGATCATCAGCGACGCCGCTGTGAAGAAGCTCTGCCCCAGCTGCGGCAGCCCGGTGGTGAACATGTGGTGCACCCAGAGCCCGAAGCTCAGGAAGCCGGTGGCCACCAGGGAGAGGACCAGCGCCGTGTGGCCGAACATCTTCCGCCGGGCGAACACGGGGATGATCGTGGAGATGAACCCCGTGGCCGGGATGAACATGATGTAGACCTCGGGGTGCCCGAAGAACCAGAACAGGTGCTGCCAGAGCAGCGGGTCGCCCCCCTCCGCCGGGTTGAAGAAGTGGGTGCCGATCAGCCGGTCGAAGGCCAGCATCAGGCTGGCCAGCGCCACCGAGGGCATGGCGAAGAGCACCACGAACGAGGTGATCAGCACCGACCAGAGGTAGAGCGGCATCCGGTTCAGCGACATCCCGGGGGCGCGCTGCTTGAAGATGGTGACGATCAGCTCCACGGCGGCCACCAGCGCCGCGACCTCGGTGAAGGTGACCGTCTGCGCCCACACGTCGATGCGCTTGCCCGGGGAGTACTGCGGCCCCGAGAGGGGGACGTAGCTGAACCACCCCGCGTCCGGTCCGGTGTTGAGGGCGAAGCCGCTGTAAAGGAGGAGCCCTCCGATCAGGTAGACCCAGTAGCCGAAGGCGTTGAGGCGCGGGAAGGCGACGTTCCGGGTCCCCACCATCAGCGGGACCAGGTAGATGGCCATGGCCAGCTGCACCGGCACCCCGAACAGGAACATCATCGTGGTGCCGTGCATGGTGAAGAGCTGGCTGTACTGGTCGGGGTCCAGCAGCCCGTTCTCCGGCCGGGCGAGCTGCAGGCGCAGGGCGGCCGCCTCCAGCCCCCCCAGCAGGAAGAACAGGAAGGCGGTGGCGACGTAGCGCGTGGCCACCGACTTGTGGTCGGTGGTGGTGAGCCACCCCCAGAAGCCCGGCCTCCCCCGCCAGGTGCGCTCCATCTCCGCGCGCCCCTCGGCGTCCAGCAGCCCCGCGCTCACCTCCGCTTCGGTCCGTGCCAAGAGGGCCTCCGGGTCACTTCAGGCTCTGGAGATAGCTCAGCAGCGCGTGCAGCTCGTCGGGGGTGAGCTGGTTCGGCGGCATCCGCGCCCCGGGCTTGATCCGCTGCGGGTCCAGCACCCACCCCGCCAGGTGCCCGCGGGTGTTGGGGAGGGTCCCGGCCGCGATCGTCCCGCGGCTGGCCAGGTGGGTCAGGTCCGGCCCCACCCGGCTGGCGGCCGGGGTCCCCCG
>DATAAL010000063.1:0-12098 GCA_036260145.1 Longimicrobiaceae bacterium
CGCCCCCCCGCCGAAGGTGGGGGGCACCACCGCGCCCTCCAGGATCCCCAGCAGGAGCCCCAGCCCCGCGGCCCACCCCGGGCGCATCTGCCGTGCCGCGAGAAGCACCGCGAGGCTGATCAGGTCCGGCACGAGCTGCCCGAGCCCGAGCCCCACCCGGAGCACGAAGTGCACGACCACCAGGAGGGCAACCAGAGCGAAGAGCGGCATCCGACCCCCGTTCACCGATCGCGCCGGGGAACCACCGTGTCCGGCCTCGGCTGTGGCCGAGTCGGTGCCGGCACCCCCGTGACCCCTGGGGTCTGGCCCGGCCGCGCGTCCTGCGTGTCCTGGATCCGCGGCTCCACGGGTCGCCCCAGGAGCCGGGGACCGCTCGGGCGCGGCTGCGAGGGACGCGGCCGGGTGGCGGTCGTAGTCGCGGGCCGGCTGGGCGGCGGCGCCACTGGGAGGGCAATGGAATCCGGCTGCGTCCCCGCCTGGAGACGGATCCCCCACGCCGCGGCCAGGTCCTGGTACGTCGTGCGGTCGGCGGAGCGGCGGAGCACCAGCACGTGGTCCATCTCACCGGGAGAGACCATCGGGCGGATCAGGTAGATCCGCTGCCAGTTGCTGGCGTCACTCTCCGCCCCGATCACCGTCCCGATGGGGATTCCGCGGGGGTAAGTCTGTCCGCTCCCCGAAGTCACGATCAGCGTCCCCCGCTTCGGGACCGTATGCAGCGCGGTCGAGGTCAGGGCCAGGAGGCGGTCCTCCCCGCGCCCCGTCCGTGGCTCCACGATCCCGTAGGTCTCCCCGTCCACCGACACCGCGCTCGCGCGGAAGTCGGGGTGCGTCCAGTCGAATCCCACCGCGTCGTCCTCGTGCACCTCCCGCACCATCCCCACCAGACCCTGCGCCGTCACGATGGCGGCCCCGGCCTCCACCCCCTGCCGTGCCCCCGCGGTGAGCAGGATGGTCCCCGGGATCGACGATCCCTCCGGCTCGATCACCTCCGCCGCCACGAACGAGTTCGGGACCCGCTCGCGCATCCCCAGGAGCTGGCGCAGCCGGCGGTTCTCCGCTGCCAGGTTGGCCTGTCCCACCAGGAAGGCGGCGAGGCTGTCCCGCTCCGCGCGCAGCATGCGGGCATCCTCGAAGCGCCCCTCCCGGTCCGCAGCGCCGCGCTGCAGCGCGATCACCGGGCGGAGGACGGTCCCGCGGATGGCGCTCGCGAGCCCCTCGCGCAGGGTGTCCGGCAGAACGAGGAGCAGGAGCGCCAGCAGGGTGAACCCCCCCGCGAGCCCCAGGTCGCGCCTGCGCCCGCGCTCCCCTCCCCCGCTGAGGTACGGTCTGAACGCGCTCAGGTTGTCAACACTCCTCGGTATTTTTCGATGTCGTCCAGGATCCGCCCCGCCCCGCGCACCACGCAGGTGAGCGGCTCCTCGTCCACGTGGATCGGCAGGTTGGTCTCCCGCGCGATCAGCACGTCCAGTCCCCGGATCAGCGCCCCGCCCACCGTCATCACGATCCCCCGGTCCACGATGTCGGAGGCCAGCTCCGGCGGGGTGATCTCCAGCGCGCGCCGCACCGCCTCCACGATCGCCTGGATCGGCTCCTGGATGCACTCCCGGATCTCCTGCGAGTGCACCCGCACCGTCTTGGGGATCCCGGAGACCAGGTCGCGCCCCTTGACGTCCATCTCGCGCTCGTCCCCGGTGGAGTAGGCCGACCCGATCTGGATCTTGACCGCCTCCGCCGTGGCCTCGCCGATCATCAGGTTGTAGTTCTTGCGGAGGAAGGTGACGATGGCGTTGTCGATCTCGTCGCCCCCTACCCGGATCGAGGTATCGCACACGATCCCCGACAGGGCGATCACCGCGATCTCCGTGGTCCCGCCGCCGATGTCGATGACCATGTTCCCGGTGGGAGTCTCCACCGGGAGCCCCACCCCGATGGCCGCGGCCATGGGCTCGGCCACCATGTACACCTCCTTGGCCCCCGCGGCGTGGGCGCTGGAGCGCACGGCGCGCCGCTCCAGCTCCGTGATCCCCGAGGGGACCCCCACCACCATGGTGGGCTTGAGCTTCAGGAACCGCTTGGAGGTCACCGTCTCCAGGAAGTAGCGGAGCATGATCTCCGTCACGTCCACGTCGGCGATCACCCCGTCCTTCAGCGGGCGCACCGCGGTGATCCCTTCCGGCGTCCGGCCGAGCATGCGCTTCGCCTCCAGGCCGATCCCCTTGATCCGGTTGGTCGCCCGCTCCATGGCGACCACGGACGGCTCGTTCAGGACGATCCCCTCGCCCTTGACGTACACCAGCGTGTTCGCCGTCCCCAGGTCGACTGCGATATCGTTAACCGGGATGAAGCTCCCCGACTTCAGCCAGCGGAAGGCCATCACTTTCTCGCGAGGCAGCTGCGCGGTCCCGATGGGTGCCGGCAGGGCGTTAAGCCGTGTGAGAACTAGGGTTCTACGGAGCCGACAAAGCTATTTCCACACGCGGGTCCACGCAAGCCAACATCCGGTCCGGTGCCTTCGCGAGCCGCGAGGGGGTGATGCAGGGGGTGTGCCGTTCTCATGGGGTTTGGCAGGGGTTCGATCTCCAGGGGAGGCTCGAGCGTGCGCGGGCCGCCCCGGAGGGAGCCACGATACTGCCGTGTCTCCTGCCGCACCGGATTCGATGGATACCGCAGAAACTGCCGAACGACAAAACCCCTCTCCCCGTGTGGGAGAGGGGTGGCGCGCAGCGCCGGGGTGAGGGGCCCTCACCGCCCCGTCGACCCGAACCCTCCGACCCCACGCTCAGTGGCCTCCACCTCCTCCACCTCCACCACTTCGGGCGCCACGAAGCGCGCGAAGACGAGCTGCGCGATGCGGGTGCCGCGCAGGATGGGGACCGGGTCGCTCCCAGCGTTCCAGAGGATGATCCGCAGCTCGCCGCGGTAGTCCGGATCGATGGTGGCCGGCGAGTTGGGGAGGGTGATCCCGTGCCGGAGCGCGAGCCCGGAGCGCGGGCGCACCTGGCATTCCACGTCGGCGGGGAGCTCCATCGCCAGCCCGGTGGACACCAGGCGCCGCTCCCCGGGCGCGAGGACGAAGTCCGGCTCCGCCGAGGCCACGTCGTACCCCGCCGAGCCGGCGGTCTGGCGGGTGGGGAGAGGGAGGTCGGGGTTGTGGGGGAGACGGAGAAAGCGGACAGTCATGGGAGGGTGACAGTGCGGCGGTGCGTGGTTGCCGTTCAGCGGTGGCCGTTCAAACAGTTCCCGAAAGATGTACGGAGGGAGACTCGCCGGCGGTTGGGCGAGTCTCCCTCCGTGCTGCGGGAGACTGCCAGCAGTACCGGCAGGCTCCCGCGGCCCGCGGAAGAGACCGGCGGCTGTTTCGCCGGGCTCTGTAGCGGACCCGAGGACACCGCTAAAGAATCACCCCATCACCTGCTCCACCGGGGTGTACTCCAGCCCGAAAGCCTCCGCCACCCCCGGATACGTCACCTTGCCGCGGACGATGTTCAGACCGAGCGCCAGCGCGCGGTCGGCCCTGCACGCCGCCTCCCACCCCTGGTTCGCCAGCCGCAGCGCGTACGGGAAGGTCGCGTTGGTGAGCGCCAGCGTCGAGGTACGCGGCACCCCGCCCGGCATGTTCGCCACGCCGTAGTGGATCACCCCGTCGATCTCGTAGATCGGGTTCTCGTGCGTCGTGGGGCGGATCGTCTCCACGCACCCACCCTGGTCCACCGCCACGTCCACGATCACCGCGCCCTTCTTCATGATCCGGAGGTCTTCCCGGAGCACCAGCTTCGGAGCCTTGGCGCCGGGAAGGAGCACCGCGCCCACCAGCAGGTCCGCCGTCTCCAGCAGGTCCAGCAGGTTGTGCCGGTTGGAGTAGATCAGATCCACGTTGGCCGGCATCACGTCGGAGAGGTAGCGCAGACGGTCGAGCGACAGGTCCAGGATGGTGACGCGCGCCCCGAAGCCCGCCGCCATCTTCGCCGCGTTGGTCCCCACCACCCCGCCGCCGATGATCACCACGTTGGCCGGCGCCACGCCGGGGACGCCGCCCAGGAGCATCCCCCGCCCGCCGTAGAACTTCTCCAGGTACTTGGCGCCCGCCTGGATCGACATCCGTCCCGCTACCTCGCTCATGGGGGTGAGGAGCGGGAGCTCGCCCGAGGGGAGCTGCACCGTCTCGTACGCGATGGCGATGGCGTTGGACTTCACCAGCGCGTGCGTCAGCGCCTCGTCCGCCGCGAAGTGGAAGTAGGTGAAGAGCACCTGCCCGTCCCGGATCCGCGGGTACTCCACCGCGATCGGCTCCTTGACCTTCATGATCATCTCGGCGCGCGCCCAGACGTCGTCCACGCTGTCCAGGATCTGCGCCCCGACCGCCGTGTACTGCTCGTCGCTGAAGCCGCTCCCCTCCCCCGCGCCCTTCTCGACGAAGACGGTGTGTCCCGCCCGGACCAGCGCCTCCGCACCCGCGGGGACGAGCGCGATACGGTTCTCGTTGGTCTTGATCTCCTTCGGAACGCCGATGAGCATGGGACCGATCTGCGTGGAGTGTTGATGGGATCTGCCGCCCGAAATGCAAACCAGAATACAAAAGGGCGGACGTGCCAACATAGCACGTCCACCCCCGCCGCGCGAGAGTGGCGGCGAGCCGGGTTCACCCGGCGCCGGGACCGATGCTCCTCATGCCCCGGGCGTCGCCGCGACCCCCTCCAGAGCTCCCAGCTTGACCACGCCGGCGGCGGTCGCGATCCGTTCCGCCGCCCTGTACCCGGACTGCAGCGCCCCCTCCATGTACCCGAAGAAGGCCATGCAGGTGTGCTCGCCGGCGAAGGCGAGGCGTTTCTCGTACATCTCGTTCAGGAACGGCCCGACGGTGCAGACCTGCCCCGGGCGCGGGCAGGAGTAGCCGCAGCGGGTCCAGTTGTCCCATGGCCAGCCCATGAACTTGCCCGTGCCGGCGACGAACGAAGGGAAGTCCTCCCCATAGAGCTCCTCGAGGAGGGGGTTGTAATACTCCGCCATCTGGTTCTCCCCGTGCTTCAGGGCCCAGTCGATCGCCTGCTGGGCCGTGGCCCCACCGGCGAAGATGTTGAGCCCGATCCCCTGGCCGCTCACGACCATCTGGTTGTCGGTGCTCTCCCACACCTGCCCCATCGATGTGGACGCTCCCGACGGCGCATACTTCTTCTGGATCCAGAAGCGCTCCTTCACCGGGAGCAGGTACTTCACCGCGGGTCCCGTGCTCATCGTCATTTCCGCTGGAATCTTGGGCGTGACTGGGAGTTGCGGCCAGGTGGAGGGCGGGATGGCGAGCACGGCGTAGTCATAGGAGAGCTTTCCGGCGGCGGAATGGACGAGCACGCTGCCCCCCGCCCGCACGTCCAGGGCGGTCACCGGCGCGCTCGTCCTGATCGACCCGGTGGCCGAATTCTCGATCGATTCACGGAGCCGGACTGTGAGTGACTCGTTCCCGTTCTCGCAGCGGAAGACCTCCGAATCGGTCCAGTACGCGTCGTGCCCTCCCCCGGCGACCAGCGCCAGGAGCCCCAGGTAGCTCTGCTCCGAGAGCGGCGCCACGTTGTCGTTCTCGAGCATGACCCGGAGAGCGGCTACGCATCGTGAAGACGGCTTGGGCACGAGCTGGTCCAGCCACTGCTCCACGGAAAGGTTGTCCAGGTAGTCAGCACGATATGCCTTCCAGGGCTGGTTCGTGTCCGTGACGACGTAGGACTCTTCCGTGATCCTGTGCAGCACCCCGTCCATCTCATCGTAGAGCTCCTTCAACTCCGCTGCGGTGAGGACCTTGCCCTTCTCCAGGGAGATCCGCATCTCCAGTCCCTGTGCCGCGTAGTCGTCCTCCGGGGTGAGGCTGCTGAGCCCCAGGCCGAACCGGTGGGCCAGCTCGATCCATTTCCGGTGGTTGAGGCCGATCAGCTCCGCTCCTGCCTCGGTCACCCTCCCGGGTACAATGTCTTCCAGGCTATACACTCTCCCCGACGTGCGCTTGCGCGCCTCGTACACCTCCACCGTCGCGCCCCAGCGTTCCACCAGCTCCAGCGCGGCCGCGAGCCCCGCTAACCCCGCACCGATGACAGCCACCTTCTTTCCCGCCAGCGGAAGCGCGGACCGGTCCGCCACCGCCGGCGGGACAAACCGGGGAGCGCGCTCATCCATGAGCCGCGCGCGGCGGACGCGCTCGTCCGCGGAACGCACGCCGAACCTGCGGTGCAGCATTGCGTAGAGAGAGCGTGCCATGGGACCTCCCTGCGGATGGGGTGGGTGGGAAACGGCCGCCGGGGCGCCCCGCCCGGGCGCGCCGCCGCGCCTCGCGGGAGCGAGGCATCGCCGTGGATCGCGGGAAGACGGGCGTACAGCGAGGGACTACCCTCCCACGGTAGCGACGCAAAGCTCCGTGCGCAATGAAATTTTTCCCATTGAGTGCGGAACGGCACAAAAAGGAACCGCGCCGGCCATCCTGGGGCGGCCGGCGCGGTCCGGACGGGCGCGGAGCGGGTCAGTCCGCCGCGCCGCTCGCCATCTCCGCCAGCGCCACCTTGCGGGAGAGCCGCAGGCGGCCCTTCTCGTCGATGGAGAGGAGCTTGACGTGGACCACGTCGCCCTTCTTCACCACGTCCTCCGTCTTCTCCACCCGGCCCTCCTGCAGCTCGGAGATGTGCACCAGCCCCTCCGTCCCCGGGAGGATCTCCACGAAGGCGCCGAAGGTGGTGGTGCTCTTCACCACCCCCTCGTAGATCCGGCCGACCTCCGGCTCCTCGGTGATGGCGGCGATCATCTTCCGCGCGCGCTCCCCGCCCTCGCCCGAGACCGAGGCGATGGTGATGGTGCCGTCGTCCTCCACGTTGATGGTGGCGCCGGTGGCCTCCTGGATCCCGCGGATGGTCTTCCCCTTGGGCCCGATCACCTCGCCGATCTTGGCGGGGTTGATCTTGATGGTGATGATCCGCGGCGCGTACCGGGACAGCTCGGAGCGCGGCGCGGAGAGCGCCCGGTCCATCTCATCCAGGATGTGCATGCGGGCGCGGTGCGCCTTCTGCAGCGCCTCCCGCATGATCTCCACCGTCAGCCCCTCGATCTTGATGTCCATCTGGATCGAGGTGACGCCGTCGCGCGTCCCGGCCACCTTGAAGTCCATGTCGCCCAGGGCGTCCTCCACCCCCAGGATGTCGGTGAGCACCGCCACCCGCTCGCCCTCCTTGATCAGCCCCATCGCCACCCCGGCCACGGCCGCGCGCATCGGGACGCCCGCGTCCATCAGCGCCAGCGAGCCGGAGCACACCGTCGCCATGGACGAGGACCCGTTGGACTCCAGGATGTCCGAGACGATCCGGATGGTGTAGGGGAACTCCTCGTACGGCGGGAGGAGCGGCTCCAGCGCCCGCTCCGCCAGCGCGCCGTGGCCGACCTCGCGGCGGCTGGTGCCGCGCACCGGCCGGACCTCGCCGGTGGAGAAGGGCGGGAAGTTGTAGTGGAGCATGAACGACTTGGTCTGCTCCGTGGGCGAGTCGATGCTCTCCACCCGCTGCTCGTCGGCCTGCGTCCCCAGCGTCACCACTCCCAGGGCCTGCGTCTGCCCGCGGGTGAAGAGCGCCGAGCCATGCGTGCGCGGGAGCAGCCCCACGTCGATGGTGATCGGCCGCACCTCGTCCAGCCCGCGCCCGTCGGAGCGCTTCCCGGTGGACAGGATCATCTCGCGCATCTCGCGCTTCTCGATCTCCTTGAACACCGACGAGACGTGCGTCTCCACCCCCTCGATCTCCGCCGCCAGCTGCGCGGCGACCTCGGAGCGGACGGCCGCCAGCGCGGTGTTCCGCTCCGCCTTGTCACCGATCTGCATGGCCTCGGCCACGTGTGTCGCGGCGGCAGACTCGATCCGCTCGCGGATGTCCGCGGCGATCTCCTTCGGCGTCCACGCCATCTCGGCCGGGACCTCGATCTGCCCCAGCAGCTCGCGCTGGATGCCGATCAGCTCACGGATCCCGTCGTGCGCCACCAGCAGCCCCTCCGCGATCTCCTCCTCGGGCACCTCCAGCGCGCCACCCTCCACCATGGTGATGGCAGTCTCGGAGCCCGCCACCACGATGTCCAGGTCCGAGTACTCCAGCTGCTGGAAGGTGGGGTTGAGGATCCACTGCCCCTGGATCCGGCCGATCCGCACCGCCGCCACCGGCCCCGCGAAGGGGATCCGGCTGGCGTTCAGGGCGAACGAGGCGCCGGTCAGGGCGATCACGTCCGCGTCGTTCTCCTGGTCGGCGGAGATCACGTACACGAAGATCTGCGTCTCGTTGGCGAACCCGTCCGGGAAGAGAGGCCGCAGCGGACGGTCGATCAGGCGCGCGGAGAGGATCTCCTTGTCCGAGGGGCGCCCCTCGCGCTTGATGAAGCCCCCCGGGATCTTCCCCGCGGCGTAGGTCCGCTCGCGGTACTCCACTGTCAGCGGGAAGAAGGGAAGGTGGGTGGGATTGTCCTGCGCCGCGGCGGTGCACAGCACCACGGTCTCTCCGAACTGCACGGTGCAGGAGCCGTCCGCCTGACGGGCGATCTTCCCCGTCTCGATGGAAAGCGTCCGCCCCGCGAACTGCCTCTCGATTCTGGCCATCTCGGTTGTCTCTCTTCCGTCAATCAGGTTTCCGGGGGGCCGCAAGACGGCCCGCGCTCCCCCACGCACGCGGGCCGTGTCAACAGCACGAAAGAGCGCCGCAGGGTCCATGCCCGTGCGGCGCTCGTATGCTCAGACGACCGGGTTTCCGAATTCCCCTCCGTTTGTCCGACCCGTCGGCATCAGTGACGCAGGCCGAGGTCGGCGATCAGGGCGCGGTACCCCTCCAGGTCGTTGTTCTTCAGGTACTCCAGGAGGCGGCGACGCTGGCCGACCATCTTGAGAAGACCCTGCCGGGAGTGGTGGTCCTTCTTGTGCGCCCGGAAGTGGTCGGTCAGGTGGTTGATGCGCGCGGTCAGGAGCGCGATCTGCACCTTGGTGGAGCCCCGGTCGTTCTCGTGGAGCTGGTACTTCTTGATGATTTCGTCGCGAACGATGGTCGCCATGATCGGTAACCTCCAGAAGAGTCTGCGCTGGTCAGGAAGTAGGCCGATCCTTCGATGCTTCCTCAGAAACGTCGCCGGATCAACTCCAAGCCATGGAATTTAACACCACCGTCGGGTTCACACAACCCGAGGGGGTCGTCCGGGTTGAATGCGGAGCGGGCGTGTCCGCCGGATGTCCGGAAACGAGGCGTCGCCCCATGATCGTTCATTTCTCGCCTGATTGTCAACTGTTTCGAGCAGAGACCCTCCCCCCGCTGGCACCCGGCCGTTCCGGAGCGTACATTCAGCGCTCCCCAGTCCCTCTCAATCCATCGCTCGGTCTCAGGTCCCACGAGGAAGACAATGGCGGAAAAGCACAGGAACTTCATCGGCGGCGAGTGGGTGGAGCCGTCCACCGGCGAGTACTTCGAGAACCGCAACCCGGCGAAGCAGTCCGACCTGATCGGGCTGTTCCCGCGCTCCGGCAGGGAGGACGTAGAGCGCGCTGTGCAGGCTGCGAAGCAGGCGTTCGAGACATGGCGGACGACCCCCGCCCCCGAGCGCGGCGCCCTCCTCAAGAGGGTCGGCGACCTCCTCACCGAGCGCAAGGACGAGATCGCCCGCGTGGCGACCCGGGAGATGGGGAAGACCCTCACCGAGACCCGCGGCGATGTGCAGGAGGGGATCGACACCGCCTACTACGCCGGCACCGAGGGGAGGCGGCTCTTCGGCCACACCGTGCCCAGCGAACTGGGCGACAAGTGGGCGATGAGCTACCGCCGCCCCATCGGCGTCTGCGGACTGATCACCCCGTTCAACTTCCCGCTCGCCATCCCCACCTGGAAGATGTTCCCCGCGCTGGTATGCGGGAACACCGTGATCATCAAGCCCGCCGAGGACACCCCGGAGACCGTGGAGCTCCTGGTGCAGGTCCTGGAAGAGGCCGGGATCCCCGCGGGGGTGGTGAACCTGGTACAGGGGCTGGGCGAGGAGGTCGGCGACGCCATCGTCCGCCACCCGGAGATCCCGGTGATCTCCTTCACCGGCTCCACCGAGACCGGGCGGATCGTCGGCGAGGTGTGCGGCCAGATGCACAAGCGCCTGTCGCTGGAGATGGGCGGGAAGAACGCCCAGATCGTCCTGGCCGACGCGGACATGGACCTGGCGCTCGACGGGGTGCTCTGGGGCGCCTTCGGGACCACGGGGCAGCGCTGCACCGCCACCTCGCGCCTCCTCCTCCAAGACACCATCCACGACGCCTTCGTGGAGCGGCTGGCGGACCGCGCCCGGGGACTCAGGCTGGGCTACGGGGCGGACCAGGGGGTGGACGTGGGGCCGCTGGTCAACGCCGCGGCGCGCGACAAGGTGGAGCGGTACCTCGAGATCGGAAAGACCGAGGGCGAGCTGGTGCTGGGCGGGGAGCGCCCGAGCGGTGACGGGCTGGACGACGGCTTCTTCTTCAGCCCCACCATCTTCACCGGGATCCGGCCGGGGTCGCGCATGGCGACGGAGGAGATCTTCGGCCCGGTGCTCTCGGTGATGCGCTTCTCGGAGCTGGACGAGGCCATCCGGATCAACAACGAGGTGAAGTACGGGCTGTCGAGCTCCGTCTACACCCGCGACACCAACGCTGCCTTCCGCGCCTTCCAGGAGCTGGACAACGGGATCACCTACATCAACGCGCCCACCATCGGCGCGGAGGCGCATCTCCCGTTCGGCGGGGTGAAGCAGACGGGGAACGGACACCGCGAGGGGGGCTGGGAGGTGTACGAGTTCTACTCGGAGACCAAGGTGTGCTACCTGGACTACTCGGGGAGGCTGCAGCGGGCGCAGATCGACAACTACGACGCCTCGCCGTACTGAGTAGGAAAGGCTTCGGGAACAGCGGATTCGGGCGTGTCCCCGGCGAAGCCGGGGCCGGGCTGGCGCGCAGTAACGCCCGATACCCCCGTGCGTAACTGCGGCGAGCCCCGGAAACCACCCCGGGTCTCGCCCCTTCGGGCGCACGTCCCTCACGCAATTGCGAACTACACGACTACTCACTGCCGTGGATGTGCACCCCTCCCTCGCTTGCGGGGGAGGGGCCGGGGGTGGGGGGCCGCTGGCGCCCCCACCTCCCCTGAATCCCTCCGATCGCTTAGACTTCCTGTCCGGTCTGGATCCTGCGGAGCCCGGGAAACATCCGGGACCGGGAGCCCTTCGGCTCGCGGAACGCCCCTTCCGCCTGCAGGGTACGAACTGCGGTTCGCACGCCTGAGCGCGTGCCCCTGCGTCATCGCCACCCGCGCCCACGGGCGTGTCGGAGCGCCATGGAAAGCAGCACCCCTTACGGACACGGAGACCTCCCCCGCATCCCCTCGGAGCGGGCCTTCGACGAGAGGCGGCGGACCGCCGACGAGAGCCGGGGATCGATCTCCACCGGCCGCTGGATGTGGGAGTGGTTCAAGGCCATCTCCACCGCGGTTCTCCTCTTCCTGGTGATCCGCACCTTCGTGGTGGAGGCGTTCAAGATCCCCACGGGGTCGATGGAGCGGACGCTCCTGGTCGGCGATTTCCTGCTGGTGAACAAGGCCGTGTACGGGGCGGAGGTACCGGGGGTGCACACCCGCCTTCCCGCCTTTTCCGACCCCAAGCGCGGCGACGTGATCGTCTTCCTCCCCCCGCACGACCCCACCAAGAACTACGTCAAGCGCCTGGTGGGGCTCCCCGGCGACACGCTGGAGATGCGCGACAAGGTACTGTACCTGAACGGGGAGCCGCAGGTGGAGCCGTACGTGCGCCACATCGACCCGATCATTGACCCGGGCGACCCGCAGATGCTCTGGCAACTCCCCTACCTGCTGGGGGAGCGTCGCGGGCGCCGCGCGTACCGGCCAACCCGCGACAACTGGGGTCCGATCGTGGTGCCGGAGAGGAAGTACTTCGCGCTGGGGGATAACCGGGACAACTCCGAGGACTCGCGCTACTGGGGCTTCCTGGACAAGAGCTCCATCAAGGGACGTCCCATCCTGGTGTACTACTCCTTCCAGCGCGACGTGGCGCAGCCCTTCCCCTGGGTCACGGGCGTT
>DATAAL010000064.1:0-6303 GCA_036260145.1 Longimicrobiaceae bacterium
CCGACCGCGACGACGGAGCCGGGGCGGGAGCGGCGGCGCCCGCGGGACCGTCCACGAAGGCGAATCCGCAGACGACGAGCGCCGCGATGGCGACGATCTTCAGCAGCATCAGGGTGTTCTGGACGCTGCTCCCCGCCCGCACCCCCAGGCAGTTGACGGCGGTCAGCACCGCCAGCCCCAGCACGGCCACCGCGGGCTCGGAGAGCGGGGCGCGCGTCACCTCCAGGAAGTAGCGCGCGAAGGTCACCGCGACCGCGGCCATCCCCCCGGTCTGGATCACCAGGAGCAGCGCCCACCCGTAGATGAACGCCACCGCGGGGTGGTAGGCGTCGCGGAGGTAGGCGTACTGTCCGCCGGTCTCGGGGCGGCGGTCGCCCAGCTCGGCGTAGACGAAGGCCCCGGCGAGCGCCATCAGCCCGCCCGCTGCCCAGGCACCCAGGATCAGCGCGGGGGTGTGCACCTGCCGCGCGACCACGTAGGGGGTGACGAAGATCCCCGAGCCGATGATCCCGCCCATCACGATCATGGTCGCGTCGAACGCGCCCAGGCGGCGGACGAGCGCCGGGGCGGCATCTCGTCCGGCTGCGGCTACGGCGGCGGGTGGTTCGGGGCGGGTCGGCAGGGTTCACCTCCGGCGGCGGTTCCGCTTGCGGGACTGCCGCTCCAGCTTCTTCCTGTTCTTGCGCCGGTCCGTCCGGTTGTGGCCGCGCGCGGGCGTCGCGGCGGTGGGCGCGAGTCTCCGCGGCAGATGCCACCTGGGCCGGGTCGTCGTCCGCTCCGGGATCAGCCCCAGGTCCACCTGCACGTCCTCCCAGTCGCCGCGCAACATGATGTCCACCCGGTCTGCCTCGAAGGCCTGCTCCATCAGCGGCGCCGCCTCCACCGCGCGAAGCTCGACCAGGACATCGATCAGCGAGGCGTTGAGGACCTCGTCGTGGCGGTACCACTTCTCCAGCTGCTTCGTCAGCGCGGCGACCACCTCCTCGCGGGCCTCCTCGTGTGCCTTGGCGATCTCCTCCAGCCCGCGGATGGCGGCGACGCGGTTCCAGAGCCCATGCTCCGGGTCGGCCAGGTAGCGGACCAGCGCGGGCAGCGCGGCGGGCCCGATCATCCCGAACACGGTGGGCAGCTCGTCGAAGGCCCAGTCCTCGTCCTCCAGCCCGTCAAGGAAGTCGAGCAGCGGCTCGATCGCCGCTTCCGCGCGGAGCTGGCCGAGCGCGCGCCAGGCGTGGAGCGGGGCCCACACCTCGGGAGACTCGGAAGCCGCCCACATCAGTTCCTCGTCCCGCAGCATCCGGATCAGCTCCGGGACGTGCTCCTCCCCCAGCCCCAGCGCGAGGTAGTCCGGCCATTCGCGGGAAGTCTCCGAGGGCCTGCCGAGCGTCAGGAACTGGTCGACCGGGGGGGGATACGATGCGTCCATGGCACCTCCCTGGAAGGTTGTGCGCCCGCTGTTCGACGGTACGCTAGGTCCCGTCCCGGAGGGATGCAAGGTGACCGGCGGGACCGGGAAAGCGAGAGCCGCCCCGGCCATCGGCCGCGGCGGCTCCCTCGCGCCTTCTCTGCACCTGCCGGCTCAGTCCGCCGCGCCCGCCTCCACCGCCTCCTCGGCGCCGTACCCGTCGCCCTCGTAGCGGTACGGGGGGGCGATCACGGGCTCCCCCTCGCGGCGCATGGTCCCCTTGTATCGCATGTGCTCCTCGTGCACGTGGAAGTTGACCTGCTGCAGCTCGCGGATCCGCTCCAGGTCCTCCGCGGTGAGGTCCGGCTTGTCGGACGCGGCGGCGAACTCCTCCAGCTGCTCCACGTTGTAGATGTTGGGGAGCGTCGTCATCACCGCGGGCGAGGCCAGGAGCCACTTCAGCGCCGCCTGCCCGAGAGTCATGTCTCGCCCCTCGTGTAGGAAGCGCAGCGCCTCCAGCTTCTTCAGCCCGTTGATGAGCCAGGAGCGCGGGCGGTGCCTCCGGTGGTCGTTCTTGGCGAACTCGGTGTCCTCGGTGTACTTCCCCTCCAGCATCCCCGAGGAGTGCGTCACCCGCACCTGGATCCCGGTGGCGCCGGTCTCCTCCGCGGCCTCGGTGAGGTTCTGGCCGGGGTACGGCTCCAGGAGGTTGTTGATGAGCTGGAGGTTCTTCACCCCGCGCCTGCGGATCAGGTCCATCCCCTCCCACAGGTAGCCGTTGGAGGGTCCCAGCGCGGCGCCCCAGGCGCGGATCTTCCCCTCCTGCCGCAGCCGCTCCAGCGTCTCCCAGATGGCGTCGTCGGGGACGTGCTCCTCGTGCGCGTTGTGGTACGAGACGATGTCCAGCACGTCGGTCCCCAGCCGCTCCAGCGATCTCTCGACCGCGAAGCGGATGTGCTCGGGCGAGGCGTTGTGCGGGATCTCCTGCTGCCCCCGGCGGGCGTCCGGGTGGTTGTAGAAGTCGTAGCCCACCTTGGTGGTGATGGTCACCCGGTCGCGGCGGTCGGCCAGCGCGCGGCGGAGGAGCTCGTCCGCGCGGCCGTTGCCGTAGCTGTCAGCCGAGTCGAAGGTGGTGATCCCCAGGTCGCAGGCGCGGTGCAGGAGGGCGACGGCCTCCTCGTCGGTGAAGCTCCCCCACCAGCCGGCGGCGAGGGTCCAGACGCCGAAGCCCACCTCCGAGACGGTGATGTCGGTGCCGGGATAGGTACGGTACTTCATCGTGCCTCCATCGGGCGCGTGTCGGTCGCATTTGGGACGGGCGCGGCGCGGGCCGGCGGTCCCGCTAGAAGCTAGGCCGGAGGGCGCGGGGGAGGCAAGTCGGGGATGCATCACAGGGGGCTCCTCAGAGTTCTACAACCTGGGCGTCAAGATAATTGACGGGAACGGGATGTGCGCGCATCATGCGCACGTAGGTACCTGCCAAGCTTGTTTTCCGTCCGCCGAGATTGCCCCGATCGATGCCCAAGACAACCGCGCTCACGGGTCCGAGCAATTCATCGTCTGATCTGGCGGGGATCGCTTCGGATGCCGCCGAGAAGGGCATGGTGGAATACCTGAAGGACGTTGAGTATGCAGAGGCACTGGTTCAATGGCTGCACGACGAGACGAACATCAGCAAGACTGCTCTGCGGATCGCGGTCAAGCTATTTGCGCAGCTCGTCGCTCAAGCTGCGTCGGGGGCTGGCGCATTAGCGGGGACAGCATTCCTGAAAGTACTCGAGCGTACCTACGATGCTCTGCCGGGGACGAACCGTATCACGGCCGCCATTCGGTCCGTGATCGAACGGTTCAGCCGGGAGCAGATGGCTCTGGGCGAGTTCACCCGCTGGCTTGATGAGCACCGGACGACGGACCCGGACGACCTTCGGCAGTACCTCACCGTCGAGCTGCAGGCGGCCCGCGAAAGCCTGGAGCGGCTGGAAGAGATCATCGACCTTCTTCAGCCACAGCCGCATCTCGACATCCCGCTGGAGCGGGATACACGTGACAACAGATTCCTGTTCGCGGCTCGAAAGGTCGAGTTCGTCGGCCGGGAGAGACACCTCGCCGTCCTGGACGAATTCCTCAGTTCGGGAGAGAGCTTCACCTGGTGGCTCGCGGCGGGCCCCGGCGGAACCGGAAAGAGCCGGCTTGCACTGGAGATGTGTCTTCGGTTGGGGGCTGGATGGCGAATCGGTTTCCTTCGCGGCCATCACAGTTTCGCCTGGGAAACATGGCAGCCGAATCAGGCTACTGCGCTCGTCGTGGACTACGCCAACGAGGAGGCGAAGCGTGTCGGCGAAATGATAGGCGTGCTGCGCGGGAGGGCGGACAATGGTGAGCTTCGCTGCCGCGTGCGCGTGCTGTTGCTGGTGCGCGATGCGGAGGGGGAGTGGAGGCAGCGTTTCCTGGAAGGACAGGTAAATAGACCCCGGATCGAGCGGGCGCGCTACGCCGAGCCACTCATGGTGGATCCACTCTCGGACGATGACCTCTGGACCGTACTCCGCTCCTTCGTGTCAGACGGGGGGAGGTTGCCCGAACGTGAGGAGACTCTCCGTCGACTACTGGAAATCGATCCCCTACGGCGTCCCCTGTTCGCCTCGTTCGCGGGCGATGCGATCAACAACGGCCACGACCTTCGCGGATGGGACCAAGACGCCCTGGTAAGAGACATCCTGGATCAGTAGTGTCCGGTTAAAAGTCGAAGAGCTGCAACTGGTTACGAGAAGGGGTCTCCTCGACGATGCGGCCGGGGCTCGAAAGTGCTTGCAGAAGCTCGGTTTTCTCGAACAGGGTGACGCTCAAGATCTGTAACAAAGTGTAGAGATCGCGCTCGATGCCGAGGCGCTTCCGCACGATCGCCACGAGCACGTAGACGCTGATGGCGATCCAGATCTGTGTCTTCACCGCGTTCTCCGAGGTCCCGTAGAACGCCTGGATGCGCAGGTGCTGCTTGATCCACTTGAAGAACAGCTCGACCTGCCAGCGGCAGCGGTAGAGATCGGCTACGGTGGTGGCACTCAGATGGAAATGGTTGGTCAGCAGCGTGATCCGCTTGCCGGTCTCGGGATCCTGCACGCGGATGCGGCGCAGCGCCGCCGGGTAGAGTGTGGCGGTCCGGGGGCCTTGCAGCACGACCGTCTGGTCGCAGATCAGGCCTGTGGAGCGGTCCACCGGATGCGAGTAGCGTCGGCGGAAGTCGAGCCCCTTCTTGCCCCGGATGACGAAGAAGGCCTGCGCCTGGTGCCAGCGATACAGACGGCGGAAATCGGTGTAGCCCCGGTCCAGGACGTAGATCGAGCCGGGCTCGGGAAGCAGTTCGTCGAGCAGGTTCACCTCGTGTACCGTGCCGGGCGTGATCCGCACGAAGGTGGGGATGTTGCCCTGCAGATCCAGGAGTGTGTGCAGCTTGATGGCTCCTTTCTTCCTGCGGAAGCGGGCCCAGGGGAAGAGCGCCAGACACAGATCAATCGTGGTCGCGTCCAGCGCGTAGACCGTCTGGTCGAGATCAAGCCCCAGGCTCTCTCCGGTATAGAGGCGCCTGGCCTCATGGATCAAGACCTGAGCGAAATCGGCGTAGATCCGCCAGTCGCGCCTCTCGTTGGCATCGGCCAGGGTGCTTCGGGAAATCGCAGGGCAGCGGAACCCCAGGTGGTAGAGCCGCTCCGGGATCGCACCCAGGCAGGCCTCGATGTCGCGCAGGCTCTCCCGGTAGGTGAACTGCGCAAAGACCATCGCGAGGTACTGGTCCCAGCAGCTGAAGTGGCGAACCCGGTGATCTCCGCGGTACCGCTTGACCAAACGGCGGAAGGTGTGGCGCGGCAGGTGATCGAGCAGTTGGGAGAACAGCGTGCGTCCCTCGTACATGGGCGGCTCCTGGCGGCGGGTTCCCGCCAGCCTCGCTCCCCGAGGGACAGACTTCAAGTTGGTGACAGCTCGACAATCCTGTAACCCGCTGTGGATGAGAGTATTACAGCATCATCTTCTTACGTTAACCGGACACTACTGATCCTGGATAGAGAGAAAATCCACTGGAGACGGTTCTGGCCCGAGAGCGAGAAAAAGATGCTGTGGAAATTCGAGAACCTGTTCGCGCTCGCGACCCTCACGGCCGGCATAGACAGGACCGGTCTGCAGCGGCTGGATGCGGTGTTGTTCCCTTCCGGAATAGGTGAGTTCGAGGAGGAGAAATACAGAGTCATGTCAGGCAGCCGGGCATTGCAGCGTCTGGAACCCCTCACGCCTGACATTCTCGGGGAGATGTTCGTGCTTGACCACCTGGACCCGCGGAAGGGAGCCGACTCAAGGCTAGCCGAACTGTTCCGTCAAAGGGCGTGGGAAATCAATCCAGTCGGAATGATCGCCTTCCTTGCTCGATCCACGATGGATTTCCCGCTGCATCCGACGCTCAATCCACTGACGCAACCCGTCGACACGGATCCTATCGTACGTATCGGCTGGGCGCTCGCAGCCTTTTTCTTGTGCACTGCGCACGGGAGTGCAGGACGAATCTCCGAGGCGCGGGCGCTGTACCAGGATCTGGTGGCGCTGTCGGAGGCGCACCCCGATGAGCCGGCTGTGCGCGAGCCGCGTGCAAAGGCAGCATACAACCTGATGTACGACTACATCGGGCATGGGAAGCTAGAAGAGGCACGGGCGCTGTACGAGGGGCTGGTGGCGCTGTCGGAGGCGCACCCTGATGAGCCGGCTGTGCGCGAGCAGCGTGCAATGGCTACGGTCAATCTCGGGGTTGTCTACGGCAAGCAGGGGCAGTTAGAAGCGGCGCGGGCGCTGTACGAGGGGCTGGTGGCGCTGTCGGAGGCGCACCCTGATGAGCCGGCTGTGCGCGAGCCGCGTGC
>DATAAL010000065.1:0-5292 GCA_036260145.1 Longimicrobiaceae bacterium
CAAGGACCGCTACGCGATAGCCGCGCCCGTGACCACCCGGCTCTGAAGCCTGGTGAGCCGCTCCCTCCGCGGGAGCGTCGGCGCGTTCCATGCGTTGGCGGCGCGGACCCGTGGAGGTGGGGCTCGATGAGCAGAGTTCAAGGGATCGCAGTCGTCTTTCTCGCGGTGCTGCCGGCCGCGTGCCGGCAGCCGGCGCGCACGTCGGTGGCCACCACCGGCACCGCTACGGCCGTGATGCGATCCGCCCAGGGCGCGACGCTCGGCACGTTGAGGTTCAACGCCACCGGGGCGGGCGTGCGGGTTGCCGGCACGCTGGCCGGCCTGCCGCCCGGGGTGCACGGGATCCACTTCCATCAGGTGGGGCGCTGCTACGCGCCTGACTTCGCGACCGCGGGCGGCCACCTGAATCCAACCGGCGCGCTCCACGGGCTACAAAATCCGCTCGGGCCCCACGCGGGCGACCTCCCCAACCTGACGGTGGCGGCGAACGGCGAGGGGGAGATCGAGACCGTGGCCCGGGGGGTGACGCTGCGGGGGACCAACCCGCTTCTGAAGCCGGGCGGGACGGCCCTGGTGATCCACGCCAGCGCGGACGACAACCGCACGGACCCGGCCGGGAACTCCGGCGTGCGCATCGCCTGCGGGGTGATCCGGGAGTCGTCCGAGTAGGGAGCTGAGGGGCTACCAGGCTTCCCCGGGCTCATCGCCCTCCCCGCGGTCCGGGGAGGGTTCTTGTTGCAGGATGGGCTCCCGAGCGGCCCCGGACGATGCACCGACCCCGATCCACCCGACGCTCGATCCGAGCGACTACATCCCGCTGGGGAAGGTCTCCGGAAGTTCCCCTTCGCGGCGCGCTTCCTCCATGTGCAGCGGCCTCAACGCCCGCGTCTCGTCGATGTACAGCAGCGCGTCGTAGCGCAGCGGCATCACCGTGGGCACGTAGTTCCCGAACCGCTCGGCCGCCGGGTCGTAGACCACACCGATGGCCCGGTGCCCGAGTGGATCCGTCCCCCCCTCCGCGTCCTCCAGTCCGTCGGTGAAGATCAGCCGGTCCTCCGCGCCGGTTTCGTGGAGGATGGCTTCCCAGCTCCCCTCCCGGGCCGGCGGCACCGGCATCCGCTGCATCGGCGCTCCCCACTCCTCCCCCGCGATCACGCTCCCCCGGTGCGACGAGAACCCCACCAGCACCACGTCGTCACCCCACTGCTCGCGCGCGAGCTGCCCCACATTGACCAGCCCCGACCGTGCCATGGTGGTGGCCCGCGCATCGCCGATGTGGGTGTTGTGCTCCCAGACGATCGCCTTCGCCTCCGGCCCATGGTGCGCCAGCAGCCGGCTCAGCGTCTCCACCATGTGGGTGTCGCGCACGTTCCAGGAGGTGGGCCCACCGCGGACCATGGTGCGGTAGTACATCTCGGCATTGCGGGCCACCAGCGCGTTCTGCTCGGCGTTGAAGTACGCCTCCCGTCCGTCCTCCCGGTAGTTGGGGGCCCTGCGCCGCAGCTCCATCAGGATGGATACGGCTTCCTGCTCGCACGAGGTGGGGACGAGCGCGGTGGCCATGGCGTACTCCTGCTCGTTCCCGGCGTAGGGGTCGAAGCAGGCGTACGAGCGCCGCGCCCGCCGCGCGGCCTCCGGGTCCACGCGCTCCAGGTATCTCTGTACGGCGTCCATGGAGTCCCACAGGGAGTACACGTCCAGCCCGTAGAACCCCACCCGACTCTCCTCCGGCCGGCCGTCGTTCCACTCGCGCATCCACTCCGCCAGCGCGACGACCTCCTCGTTGGCCCACATCCAGGTGGGCCACCGGTCGAAGGTGTGCAGCACCTCCCGCGCGCTGCCACCGGAGTCGCGCCAGCCCTTCACGTAGCGGTTCACGCGGTAGCAGTCGGGCCAGTCACCCTCCACGGCGATGAAGGAGAACCCCTTCTCGCGGATCAGCCGCTCGCTGACGCGATGCCGCCAGGTGTAGTACTCTGAGGTGCCGTGCGACGCCTCGCCCAGGAGCACGAGGCGGGCGTCACCGATCCGCTCCAGCAGCGGGTCCAGGTCGTCGACGTCGCGGAGGGGGTGCTGGATCTCCCGGATCCGCTCGCCAAGCGCGTCGGAGGACATAGAGGCTCCTTGCTGACGGTTCTCCCGGTTGCGGGCGCACCGGGGCGTCCGCGGTCCTGCACGGGCGGACGGGCGTTGCAAGGAACCGACCGGCGGCGGCCACGGAGCCCGTCCGGGAGGGCCAGGACACTCGTCATTGTTGGCGATCCACAGCCGACCTTTTAGGGCCGCGCTATACAAATACCTTGTAATACCTTCACTTCTACGAGGGCCCAGCTGTCTACTTTGTCCATCTCCTACAGCTGTCCACTCCCCCGGTGGTGTGGTGCCCTTCACGTATTGTCATTATCCTGACGGGTAACATCCGGCGGTACTATCAGCGTGTCCACCCTTACGTGCACACACCATGGAGGATCGACAGGCGGAGACGAAGCGCCCGGGCCCCAGCCGGCTCCGCACCATCGAGCCGGCTCCCAAGGCGCCCTGCTGGAACGGAGAGGCCGAGGCGCTGGGGAAGGTGGGAGGAGAGCTGGGACTGGTGCTGTGGAAGGCGCTGCGCCGGGTGCGGCTGTGGGCGGAGACGGAGCCGGAGCAACGCCCCGACATGTTCCCGCCGGCGACCCGGGAGATCCAAGAGCTGATGGCCGTGGCGACCACGCAGGCGCCGGAGCTGGTGGAGGCGATCGGGGTGTTTGCGGCGCTCCTGCGGACCCCGGAGCGCGTGGACGGAAGGCAGGTGGGGGAGGCGTGCAGCCAGGTATACCAGTGGGCGGATGCGCAGGGTTTCTCGCGCGTGGCGATGTACTTCGCCGAGGCTGCGGCGGCTGCGGAGCCCGCCAGCCCGGCACGGGCGGTGGATGCGGGGTGGATGTGCCGCCGGGTCGCCGAGGGCGACCTGCTGGAGCGCTCGGTCGCGTGGTACGATCGCGCCTTCGGGCTGGCGGTGCGCGCGAAGGACCGGCAGGAGGTGCTGCGGGCGCTGACCGGTTACGGCGCGCTGATGAAGGACATGGGGCGGCACGAGAATGCGCGCGTCCTGTAAGAGCGCGCCGCCCTGAGAGCCGCGCGAACGGGTCGGCTGAGGCAGGCGGCGGTTGCTCAACACTACCTGCTCGGCCTGGCCGCTGAGTCGGGAAGCTACCTCCAGGGTGAGAGGTATGCGCGGAAGGCGCTGGAACAGTACCCGATTCACGATGCGCGAATCCCTCACCTGGCGCATGACTACGCTTTCCTGCTGATCCGGAATCGCTATTACTCCCTCGCACTTCCCCTGCTGGAGAAGCTTCTGCAGGTCGTCTCCCGACCCGACGACCGCCTACTCGTCAACAGCAGTATCGCCCGGTGCGCGGGGGGGTGTGGCCGGAAGGAGCGCTTCGAGGAGGCGCGGCGTCATGTGCTGCAACTGATCGGCAACACGGAGGAGTTTGCGCCTGCCGCTCTGGTCAATCTCGCCGAAGGGGCGCGAGCATTCGGCGACTGGACGCAGGCCGGACGCAGCGCGAAGCTGGCTCTGGAGATGGCCCGCAGCCGAAAGGACGCCGAGCCGGAGAGGGTCGCGCTGGAGGTGCTGAGAAACATCGCCGGCCGGGAACCTCTTCCGCGGGAGGCGGAGCCGGAGCACCGGCAGCGGATCGAGAATCTCATCCGCCGGTTCATGGTCCGGCTGCGGAAGGCCCCGGGCCAGCATCAGCCCGGAGCCGATCCCAAGACCGTTCCAGAGTCGGTCGTGACAGGGTAGGTCTGATCTAATTTCCCCCGCCGAACGTAAACCCTCCACGCTCGGTGCCGGTGCTGTCGCTCGCGGTGGAGGTCGTGGTCGCTCCGCCGTCGCGATTCCCGCCTCCAAAGGTGAATCCCCCGTCGAAGCGGGGCGATCCCGGGGTGACGGGAGAGGAGTCGCCGCAGGCGGCGAGGCCGGTGCCGAGGAGGGAGGTGACGAGGAGCACGCGCAGGATCTTCATGGTAGCTTCCTGGTGAGGGGGCAGAAAGTGGACGAAGTTTCCACTCCCACAACTTTACATCGCCCGCACCTAACCCGCCAGAGTACGCCACCACCCACCTCCCGTGACCAAGGCGCCAGCCGGTCCCGGCGGCCCGGTGCCCGGAAGCTGTAGTATCAAGTCCTGCCGTTCCTTACGGCGCTACCTGCGCGTGTCGTTCACGACTCCGCCACCGCATTTACGCATTCATCCCGCCAGAAGACACCACCCTCGCCACCGTGCCATGGCAGGCGGGGAGACCGTCCACACGGTGATTGAGACAATTCTTGTACACACCGTATACTTCTTGTATACTTTCTCCTGACCGCGGAACCCGCCAGCTTTCTTGAGAAAGGCGTTCCATCCGTGCTACCGGTTATTACTTACGGTGGCGCAGCCTGCCCCACCCCGGCGTCAGCCGGCGACGCTCGCCCGCGCCTCGTCGCACTCGGCGCACCCTGCCCCCCGAGGATGGAGGAACAGGAGCGGGTCGCGGGCCAGGTGCTCGAGCGCGACCTCCACGATGTCCTTTGCGCGGGCGAGCCGCGCATGCGCGTGTCCCACGCGCCCCTCGGACTGGAGGCCTCGCCCCCGCAGCCACCCGTCCGCGAGGGCGAACCGCTCGCAGCAGTGGTCGTTCTCGCCGTAGTCGATCCGGACCGGGCGCCCGTTCCGGAGGACGGTGCAGTGCTTCGGCACGCGGTAGGGGACGCCCGCGAGGAGTTCCGCCAGGTGGAGGGTGGTGTCGGCGTCGTGGCCGACCCCCAGGAGGAGCACCTCCCCGTCCAGGTCGTGCACGCGGCCGACCGGGCTGTCCGGGACGTGGGGCGGGAGGGGGAGCGGACCGGAGACGACCTCCGCCGCCCGCGGGCCCGCCGCCGCGAAGGCGAAGAGGTGCTCGCTCCGCGCCACCCCGGGCATCCGCCAGAAGGTGTCGGCGACGACGCCGAGATCCGGCGATGCCGGAGTGGCCGCCGGGTCGAACGGCTCGTCGTCGCTCCCCGTCCACGAGGGCATGACCAGCGTGCCGTCGGGGCCGAGGGCGGCGCGGAGCGCCCCGATCAGCCCGAGCGGCCCTCCCTCGACCGGCCGTACGGCCCGGAAGGAGGTATGCACGAGCAGGACCCCGCCCTCCCCGACCCCGAGCGCGCGGAGCTGGGCCACCATCTCGCCCCTGCCGATCTCCCTCGGGGCAGCCTGGCTGTCGGCCATACGTGTCCCGCTCACCGTCCCGGGTGAAACCTCAGTCCATCCGCAC
>DATAAL010000066.1:0-29101 GCA_036260145.1 Longimicrobiaceae bacterium
GAGCGGCGCTCGCCCGCAGGCGCGCCAGGGCCGCGGAAGTCACCTGCGCGGTGTCGACGCCGGCGCGGGCCAGCTCGCGCCGCACCTGGGCGGCGAAGCCTCCCCCGACCCTCCCGTACACGTCGGGGAAGACGTGCAGCCGGTCTCCCCGGACCTCGGCCACCCGGTAGGTGACCCGCATCCGGACCGAGCGCGCCATGACGGTGCGGCGCTCCCGTTTCCCGGGCGCGGAGAGCGCGTCCAGCTCGGGCTCGTCCGCATCCGGCGCGGCGTACCGGTGCAGGCGCCGGGCCAGGTCCACCACGTCGGGGTTCGACATGCGGATGCACCCGTGCGACGCGGGGGCGCCGAGCCGCCCTTCGGAGGTGGTCCCGTGGATGAAGATCAGCTCGTCCATGTGCAGCTTGACCCGCCCCATGGGATTGCCGGGACCCGGGGGGACGGGCTTGCGGTTCCGCGCCCACTCGCTCTCCGGCGGGGGGTTCCACCAGGGGTTCCAGATCACCGTCGCGAGCAGGTAGTCCCCCACGGGAGTAGGGTACCGCGCCGAGCCGACCGACACCGGGTAGCTCCGCACCACGCTGTCGCCGTCCAGGAGGGACAGCCGCCCGCTGGGGATGTTCACCACCACCTCCACGTACGGAACGATCGTGCGGCGGGGCCGGGCGGGGGGCGCGGAGTCCGGAGCGGCCCGGTCCGCCCACGCCGCGCCGGCAGCGCCAGCCACCTCGGCGGGTGATGTGGGCCGTGGGGCCTCCGTGACCGCCTCGACTCCCGCGGGACCACGCCCGAGGAGTACGGCGGTGAACGCGCCCGTAAGAGGGAGGAGAACCCAGAGGTAACGTGCGCGGGACCTGGACATCGGGCAGATCGGCTTGCGGAGGGGGCAGCATCGCACCCCGGAGCGGGGCTCCCGGTAAGTAAGCATGGAACGTGCCCGGTTTCAACCGCCCGAGGTTCTACCGCGGACACACCGAGCGAACGAGGGGGCGGCTGGCGGCCGCCCCCTCGTTCGTTCCTCTGCTGCCCTGCGGATCAGGGACGCGGAGTCGTGCCGGTGTCGCCCGTCGTTCCGGTGGTGCCCGTCGTACCCGTGGTGCCCATCCCCGTGGTGTCCGTCATCGTGCCGCCCGTGGTCCCACCCAGAGCCGGGTCCGTTGTCGCGCCCCCCGTAGCCCCGGCGTCCGTGGTGGCTCCGGCCTCGCCGCCGGCCGCTCCGCCCTCGCCTTCCTCACCGCCGCCCCCGCACGCCGCCGCGCCCATCATCGCCGCGACCGCGACCAGAGAGAAAAGTCGACGTACCAGCATATGCGTCTCCACGTTGGAGGGTGAACCACCGCGAGCGCCCGCCCGCGGCCATCTGCATCCTCGTCGCTCCCGGTAGGGACACGTTCCGGCTTCCGATGCCGGAAAGAGGCGAGCAAAAATGCGGACGTTCGAGGAGCAATTACCAGACCAGGAGCGCCTCGCTCCGGGACGGGAACAGTTTTCCGCACGAAGTCTATCTGCCTCCACAAATACATGCACTATGTGCGTTTGTGCGTACATTCCCCGACCAGGGCATACACCTCCTGCCTCTCCACTCCCTGTCCAGGTGTCGGTGAAAACAATTGGAAATTGGATACGGAGCCGTCGCCGGTCCACGGCACAGGGCACCTCCCCGATCAATTCTGGCGCGCAGACCGTATCTTCCCATTCCGCCGTGACTTGCGAGCATGGGACAAATACGCTGCGGCCCGCTTTCTGCTCATTCTGGGTCTGGCGCAGTGGAGGGTGCGCGCCTGGCGACGCAAGACCGACCACCAGCGGGAGGATGACGATGGGAAAACACACGGGAAACGCGCAGGCGGTTGAGCGGGACCGGACGACGGGAAAACCCGGGGCGGGACGGCCCGCCGCTCCGGGCCGGAGCGCCGGGAAGCCCGAAAAGGCAGCGCGTAGCGGCCTCCGCAACCACACCCTGAGCATCGTCGCGACCGTGCTCTTCCTGCTGACGCTCGCGGGGCAGAGCATCGCCGGCCACCGGGAATACAACCAGGAGCAGAAGGAGCACGGCGAGCCCGGGGTTTCCTACACGCAGTACCTGACCTCTCCGCACTTCGGCGAGGCCACCTTCGAGAACTGGGAGTCCGAGTTCCTGCAGATGGCCATGTTCATCTTCCTCACCGCCTTCCTGGTGCAGAAGGGATCCGCCGAGTCCAGGAAGCCGGAAGGGGAGGAGGGCGCCGGGGAGGAGGAGATCGACGAGGACCCGCGGAAGCACCGGCGCGACCCGGACGCACCGTGGCCCGTGCATCGAGGCGGGCTGGCGCTCAAGCTCTACGAGAACTCCCTCAGCCTGGTCCTCTTCCTCCTCTTCGTCGTCTCGTTCCTGGGGCACGCGGCCACCGGGGCGGCGGAGTACAGCGAGGACCAGACGGCGCACGGCGGCGAGCCGGTCCCGATGCTGAGGTACATGGCGACCTCGCGCTTCTGGTTCGAGTCGTTCCAGAACTGGCAGAGCGAGTTCCTGGCGGTGCTCGCGGTGGTGGTGCTCTCCGTCTTCCTGCGGCAGCGGGGATCGCCCGAGTCCAAGCCGGTGCACAAGCCGCACGCCGAGACGGGGAACAGTTAGCGGGCGCAAGTCCGCCTGTTCCCTTGCGTTGCGAGCCGGATATCGTGGCGTTCGGCTTGCATCGCAGCCGCGCCCCGGAGGTGATCTTCCGGGGCGCGCGCCGTACCCTTCGCAGCTCAGGAGGACCGAATGGCCGAGGAGACAGGACGGAGCGACGCCGCGCTCGTCGCCGAGCTGAACGACCTTCTCCAGCTCGACCATGACGCGGTGCAGGCGTACACCCTAGCGATCCAGAGCCTCCCCCTGGACGCCTTCCACGAGACGCTCACCCGCTTCCGCGAGGACCACGAGCGGCACGTCGCCGAGCTGTCGGAGCTGATCCGCGCCCGCGGCGGCACCCCCATCGGCCTCCCGCACCTCCCCACGGGCGCCTTCAAGCTGGCGGTGCAGGCGCTGGGGTCCACGGGCGACCACCGGGCCGTGCTCCTGGCCTTCAAGACCAACGAGGGGCAGGTGCGCGACAAGTACCGCCGCCACGCCGACGGGTCGCACCCCCCGGAGGTGGAGGAGGTGATCCGCCGCGCCGCCGAGGACGAGGAGAAGCACTACGCCTGGGCCGAGGAGATGCTGGAGCGGCTCGGCGCGGGGACGGACACCGTCACCGGGAGCGTGGCGGAAGCCTTCGAGCGGGTGCACGCCAGGACTGCCGACGCCGTGGAGGCCGCGGAGCGCACCGCGATGGAGGCCGTCGAGCGGCTGCGGCGCGGCACGTGAGCGCGGCGCGGCTCTCCCCCTGCCCCGGATGATCCCGCCATGCTGACGCTGATCGAGAACGGCCAGGTGTACGCACCCGAGCCGCTGGGGAGGCAGTCCGTCCTCCTGGCCGACAGCAAGATCGCCAAGGTGGGCCCGGTGGACCGCGGCGCGCTGGAGCGGCTCGGAGTGGAGCACGAGGTGGTGGACGCCGCGGGGTGCATCGTGGCGCCGGGGCTCATCGACCCGCACCAGCACCTCCTGGGAGGGAGCGGGGAGGAGGGGTTCAGCACGCAGACGCCGGAGTTCTTCATCAGCGAGATCGTGCAGTGGGGGATCACCACGGTGGTGGGCTCCCTGGGTGTGGACACCACCATGAAGACCATGCCCGGGCTCCTCGCCAAGGCCAAGGCGCTCGCGGAGGAGGGGCTCAACGCCTACATCTGGACCGGGGGGTACAACGTCCCCCCCACCTCCATCATGCAGACCATCCGCGACGACATCATGTTCATCGCGGAGGTGATCGGCGCCGGTGAGATCGCCATCTCCGACAGGCGCGGGATGAACCCTCCCGTCAGCGAGATCGCCCGGGTGGTCACCGATTCGTACATCGGAGGGATACTCTCCAAGAAGGCCGGGGTCACGCACTTCCACGTGGGGGAGAGCGACCGGCGGCTGGCGCCCCTGCGCGACCTGCTGGAAAACTACGACGTGGAGCCGCAGTGGCTGTACGTCACCCACATCGAGCGGAGCGAGGCACTGATGCGCGAGGCCGTCGATCTGGTCGGGAAGGGAGTGGTGGTGGACATCGACACGGTGGAGGAGGACCTCCCCCGGTGGCTCCGCTTCTACCTGGACCACGGCGGCGACCCGGAGCGGCTCACCGTCTCCTCCGACGCCTCCATCAGCAGCCCGCGCGTGCTGTACGAGCAGATCTGCAGGTGCGTGGTGCAGCACGGGTTCCCCCTGGAGCTGGCGCTCTCGCTGGTCACCCGCAACACCGCCCGCATCCTCAAGCTCCAGGAGAAGGGGACGGTGGAGAAGGGGAAGATGGGTGACCTGGTGGTGCTGCGGCAGGGTTCGCTGGACATCGTGCACGTCCTGTCGCGGGGGGAGTTCATGGTCCGTGACGGCTCCCTGGTCCGCACCGAGAAGTTCCTGGAGGGCAGCAACCGCTCCGTGCGGCTGGAAGGGAAGAAGGGCTCGGAGGAGGGATGAGCGACCCGTCCTCGCCCGGACCCGTGTGGGTGGTCGGCTACCAGTGGGCGCCGCGCTCGCACGAGGTCCGCGACTTCCTGGCGCGCAGCGGTGTCCCCTACCGCTGGCTGGACCTGGAGCGCAGCGGGGAGGCGCGCCGCCTCCTGGAGGAGGCCGGCTCGGGGGGGGACCGTCTCCCCGTGCTCTGCTTCGCGGACGGAACCTACCTGGCGGACCCCACCCCCGAAGAACTCGCCTCCCGGATCGGCCTGCGCACCGAGGCGGAGTCCCCCTTCTACGACCTGATCATCGTGGGCGGCGGCCCGGCCGGGCTGGCCGCGGCGGTGTACGGGGCCAGCGAGGGGCTGCACACCCTCCTGGTGGAGCAGGAGGCGCCGGGCGGGCAGGCGGGGCAGAGCTCGCGCATCGAGAACTACCTGGGGTTCCCGGAGGGGCTCAGCGGAGCCGAGCTGGCGCGGCGGGCCACCGCGCAGGCCGAGCGCTTCGGCGTGGAGATCCTGGCCACCCGCCGGGCCACCGGGATCCGGGTGGGGGAGCCGTACCGCCTGGTCGCCCTGGACGACGGATCGGAGCTGCGCTGCGACGCGGTGCTTCTGGCCACCGGGGTAGCGTGGCGCGTCCTGGACGCCCCCGGGTGCACCCCGCTCAACGGGGCGGGGGTGTACTACGGGGCGGCCGCCGCCGAGGCGCACGCGGTGCGTGGGCACGACGTGTACCTCCTGGGCGGGGGCAACTCCGCCGGGCAGGCGGCGATGCTCCTGGCCCGCCACTCCCGGAGCGTCACCCTGCTGGTGCTGGAGGACTCCATCGAGGAGCGGATGTCCAGCTACCTGGTGGAGCGCATCCGGCGCACCCCCAGCATCCACGTGCGGACCGGCCACACCATCGTGGAGGCCCAGGGCCAGGGGAAGCTGGAGAAGATCACCATCCGCAACGTGAAGACGGAGCAGACGGAGAGCGTCCTGGCGCACGCCCTCTTCGTCTTCATCGGGGCGGAGCCGCGGACCGACTGGTTGGCCGGGACCGTGGAGCGGGACGAGCAGGGCTACATCCTCTCCGGGGAGGTGATCCCCCGCGGCGGCGGGGCGTGGCCGCTGGAGCGGGAGCCGCTGATGCTGGAGACGAGCGTCCCCGGGGTCTTCGTGGCGGGGGATGTGCGCTCGGGGTCGGTGAAGCGGGTCGCCTCGGCGGTGGGGGAAGGCTCCATGGCGGTGCAGTTCATCCACCAGTACCTTCGGGATCGCTGACCGTTACCCCTCCCGCGCCTTGAGCGCGGCGCGGCAGATGGCCAGTGCCGCTGTCTCGCCCCCCGCCCGGTACTCGCGCTCCCCCTGCACGATCACCGCGCACCACGGCTCCGGCCCGCGTTCCGGCCGGTTGGCCGACACCTCCACCCGGGCCCCCTCCCGGGCGAGCGCCTCCAGGATCTTCCACGCCGTCCCGATATTGGTGGAGGAGCGCGGGGGGAGCTCCGGGTGCTGCGTGGCGGCCTCGTCGGGCCCGGTCTTCCCGCACTTCCGGCAGCGCCACCCTCCCGGCATCCGCACGATCTCCCCGGGACAGGGGCGCCGTAGGCTCCACCCCAGCACTCGCCGGGCGACCAGCTCGTCCAGCGTGCCTCCGGGCTCCATCTCGTCGATCGGGATCCGTGCCATGCCGCACTTCCGGTGGGGGATAGGTGTAGCGGTGCGCGCCGGGTCCTGCAAGGATCGGGCACGCCGGGAGGTGGAGCGGGGCCAGTTCCTGCACGGGCGGCTCAGGATGCGTTGACCACCACCACCGGGCAGGGGGCGTGGTTCAGGATCCGCTCCACGCGCGGGCCCAGGAAGAGCCGGTCGGAGCCGCTGCGCAGGTCGGTCCCCAGGACGATCAGGTCCGCCCCCTCCTCCTTGGCCAGCTCCAGCACCGCCGCCTCGGGCGCCACCCCCACCCGCACCGCCGCGTGGGTGCGGATCCCCATGGCCTCGCCCACCCGGCACAGCTCGTCCACGATGGAGCGCGCCGTCTCCATCTGCCGCTGGTGGGCCGCCGCGCCGGTGTCCAGCCCCCACGCGCCCCGACTCACCACGTTCAGCACCGTCACCTCGGCGTCTGCCCCCGAGGCCAGGGTGAAGGCCACGTTCGCTGCCTGGCGCGCCGCCGTGGAGCCGTTGGTGGGGAGCAGGAGCCGCTCCGGGGGCCAGTGATAGTCGCCGATCCGTCCCCTCACCACCATGGTGGGGCAGGGCGCCACGCGCATGAGGTAGTCCACCATCGGGTCGAAGAGCTCCCCGGAGGACCCGTCCTCGTGCGGCGCCCCCAGGATGAGCAGGTCGTAGTCCTTGCGCGCCTCCTCCAGGATCCGGTCCGCGATCTCCCCCCCGTCCACCACCTTGCGCGACACCTCCAGGCGGGGGAAGAGGGAGGCCACCCGCTCCAGGAAGCGCTCCCCCGTGGGGCGATCGCAGTCCTCCAGCACGGTGAACAGGGTGACCGCCACCGGCCCCCGCTCCCGCATCCGCTCCAGGAGGTGACCCTCCAGCTGGAACACGGCGCGGCGCTCCCGCTCCACGCAGCGCACCGGGAGGAGTACGCGCCTCGCCTCCCCCACCATGCTTCCCACCGCCAGCTCCTCCTGCCTCAGCCGCCGCAGCTCCTGCTCGCTGGGCTGCACGTGCCGCAGCGTCCAGCGCAGCGCCGGGGGAGCCATCAGCGAGGTGGCGATGGCCATCAGGACGATGATGGAGAACATGTCCTGCGACAGGATCCCCAGCGACAACCCGATGGTGGCGATGATGATCTCCATGGCGCCGCGGGCGTTCATCCCCATCCCGAAGGAGAGCCCCGTCCAGTGGTCGCTCCGTCCCAGGAGCCGCGCCCCCGCGTACCCGCCGATCACCTTCCCCAGGCTGGCCACCAGGATCACCCCCAGCGCGATCCCCATCAGCCGCGGCTCGGCCAGGCTGCGGACGTCCACCTTGAGCCCCGCCACCGCGAAGAAGATCGGGGCGAAGATCCCCAGGGCGATCCGCTCCACGCTGTGGTGCACCTCGCTGGGGAGGCGCGGGAGCTGCCCGAAGAGGATCCCCATCACGAAAGCCCCCAGCATCGCCTCCAGCCCCAGCCCCTGGGAGACCGCGCCCCACGCGAAGGTGGCGATCACCACCAGGGAGAGGATCCGGTGCGGGCTCACGGCGCGGTCCTGCACCCAGTCCAGCGAGCGCCGCACCACCCACCGCCCCACCGTGAGGCTGAGCGCCATGAAGGCACCCACCTTCCCCACCGACCCGAGGGCGCCCCCCGCGGTGATCTCCCCGCTCCGCGCCAGCCCGGTCACCACCGACAGGAGCATCCAGCCGACGGCGTCGTCCGTCATCCCCGCGGCGATGATGGTCTGCCCCACGTCGCGCCGCATCAGCCGCAGGTCCATCAGCACCTTGGCGATCACCGGGATGGCGGAGATGGACATGGCCGTCGCCAGGAAGAGCGCGAAGACCAGGCGCCGGTCCGGGTCGGCCAGGAGGGCGCCGGGAATGTACAGGCCCAGCAGGTAGCCGAAGGCGAAGGGGATGACGATCCCGCCGAGGGAGGCGCCCATGGCGGTGCGGGCCTGCCGGCGGATCAGCTGCAGGTCGGTCTCCAGCCCGGTGACCAGGAGGAGGAACATCGCCCCGAAGAGGCTGACCGTCTCCAGCAGGTATCCCTGCGTCCGCGTATGCGGGACGATCCACTCCCCCAGCGCGGGGACCAGCCCGCTGAGGAGCGAGGGCCCCAGCAGGATCCCGGCGAGGATCTCCCCCACCACCGCCGGCTGTCCCAGGCGCTGCGCGACTTCCCCCAGCGCGCGGGCCCCCAGGAGGAGCGCCGCGATCTGGACGATCAGGAGCAGGACGTCGTGGTGTGGCGCCGCGGTGAAGGTCTGCATCGGATGGACGGTGGAGTTCCGGGCTCACTTCCCTGCCCGGCCCGGGCGGGGGGAGCGGCACCCACAGGCACAACCTGCGCCAGGGTGGGTCCACCGGTGAAACAAAGGAGGGGGTGGCCGGCGGCTACCCCCTCCTCGGTGCGATCTCCGCCCCGCTAGTCCGCGGCCATGGCCGCGGGCTCCGCCCCCGCGTTGAGCTGCACCAGGAGCTCCGCGAGGCGTCGCGCGGTCTCCGGGGAGAGGGGGAGCGGGGCGGAGGGTGCGCTCCCCTCCTCCGCGCCGACCGTCTCCTCTGCGCGCGAGGTGGCCACCATCAGCGGCTTCCCGAGCGCCCGCGCCAGGGCGCGCACCCCGCCCGCGTGGAACGGGGTGGTCACCACCAGGTCCGCGTCGCGCAGGGTTTCGGCCGGGACCCCGGCGTCCCACCCCCTGTCGGAGAGCTCTTCCAGCGCCACCGGGATCACCTCCAGTCCGAAGGTCGTCTCCAGCTCCCGGCAGAGGGAGGCGCGTCGCTCCGTGCTCGCCTCCACGCAGGCGCAGCGGAGGCGGACCGCCGCGGTCCGCCGGCGGATCAGCTCGGGGAGCGCCGGGATGTCGATGCGCCGCTCCCACGCCCCGGTCAGCACCTCCGTCAGCCACTGTGCCGTGCCCCCCGGGAAGGCCGGCTCCGACCATCCCTGCCGGGCCACGTACACCCCGGAGCGGTCGCGGACCTCCATCACCCCCTCGGTCACGAGCTGCCGGTACGCCCGGGCCACTCCCTTGTGGTTGAGCCCGGTGGCGCGCGCCACCTCCCGGATCCCGGGGAGCCGGTCCCCCTCGCGCAGATGGCCCAGGTAGAGGGCCACGGCCAGCGAGTCGCGCAGGAGTCCGGTGAGCGCCGCGACCGCGGAGCGGGAGGAGGGGTCCACCGCCTTCCCCGCCTCCGCCAGGAAGGCGCGGTTCCACTCCGCGGCGCTCCTCCCCGGCTCCCGTGGGGGCCGGACACACCGGGCCTCTCCTTCGACCTCCCCGGCCGGCTTCCGCCCGGTCAGGTCACGGATCGCCCACCGGAGCCCGCAGGGGAGACCCAGGGGATCGCGCCCGGCGGAGACGGAGACCTCCACCGGGATGGCCGTCCTCCCCCGCGGCGCGAGCCGCAGCCCCCAGCCGCTCAGTCGCTCCGTCTCTAAGAGCCAGGGGAGTTGCTGCCGGAAGGCCCGGCGATCCTCCTCCGGGACGAACATCCCCAGCGGCTTCCCCGGCAGGTAGTCCTCCCATACCCCCAGGAGCGAGGCCACGGCCAGGTTCGCCTCCCGGATCACCCCCTCCGCGTCGGTGACCAGGTACGGGTCAGGGCCCAGGCGGAACAGCTCCCGGTAGTGCTGCAGCTCGGCCTCCAGCGTCCGCCACAGGTCGGCAAACTGCTCGGCCTGCGACCGGAGCTCCTCCGCGCTGATGCGCAGCTCCTCCAGGGTGGTGGAAAGCTCCGCGAGCGACTCCTCCAGGAGGGGGCGGTCCGTGGCCGCCACCATCCCCGCCCTCCGGGCCAGGTCATCCAGGCGGAAGGTGGTGGTCTCGATATGGCGGCTGATGCTGGAGAGGGTGCTCATACGGCCTGAAGTCCGGAGGTGCGGGAGAAGGGGCGGTAGCGGGTCCTGCCGGGAGGCTACCGCTCGCGTCTCTCGTATCCCGGCGCTCGGCACCAGAGAGGAGCGACCCGGGATAGGAAATTGCGAAATTCCCCTGCGCAATTTATGGACCAATTTGATCGACGCACCCGCCGGGGAACAGTTTCACCGATCGAACACATCTGATTATACCCTTGTGAATGCTTGTCTTTGCAGGTGGATCCCCGCGTTGCGCCGCGGTATGGCCCACCGCACTCCACGCGGTCGCTGCGTTTAGTAAACATTTTGAATCATGTAATACTCACCGGACACCCAGCAATACCCCGGAGCCGGCGAAGGAAGCTACCGAGCATCGGGATCAGCAATTCAATTCCTTTCGAGCTACTCCCCCGTGGGTACCAGACGTTTAACCCTGGGTTCAAGTCATGGTGCAGTTGCTGCGAACCGGTCGATCCCGAGAGCGTGCCATGACCTTTCCAAACTCTATTTGAGATACCCTTCTGCCCGGAGCGAGCGAATGAGCCTGGACCCCTGCTCCCCTTCCGAGCTCGCGGAGCTGCACATGGCGTACTGCGCCCCCGGGCTGGAATCTCGGAAGTTCACGCCCACGGTGCCGGGCCCCCTCGCGGACGGGAGCTACGCGGAGGTGCCGCTGGAGGAGAACGACCGCGACGTGTTCGACGTAGTCATCGGGGGCGGGCCCGTGGCTTGCGTCGGTCCGCGGCCACGGAAGAGGCGAACGGAACCCGTCCACCGGAGGGACTCATGCACAGGAACCGGATCTTCCCCGCGCTGGCGCTCGGCGCGCTCCTCGGCCTCGCGGCGTGCGGCGGGGGTGGCGGAAGCGGCGGGGAGGCGGGAGGGAGCGACACCACGGCGACCACCTCGGCCGGATCCAACACCGGCTCCGACACGGCGGGGATGATGACCGGGACCAGCACCGGGACCACGCCGGACGCGGGCCCGGCCGGCGCCGCCACGGGTGGCGCGGCGGGGCCGGACACCACCAACCCCCACGGCGGCGGCGCAGGGACGACTCACGCGGACACTACCGGCCGTCCGTAGGAGGACCGGGCCGACGATGAGCCACGTGGTGCTGCTGGGGGACTCCATCTTCGACAACGTCGCCTACGTCCGCGGCGGACCGGACGTGGTGGCGCAGCTCCGGGAGCACCTCCCGGAGGGGTGGCGCGCCACGCTCGCCGCGGTGGACGGGGCCGTGCTGTCCGACGTGCCCCGCCAGCTCCGCTCCCTCCCCGGGGACGCCGCCTTCCTGGTGGTCAGCGTCGGGGGGAACGACGCCCTGGGGCACGTGGGGATCCTGGAGGAGCGGGCGCGCTCCGTCCCTGAAGCGCTGGACCGCCTGGCCGGGATCGCGGAGGGGTTCGGGGGGGGGTACCGGGAGATGCTGGCCCACGTGCTGGAGCGCGGGCTCCCCACCGCGCTCTGCACCATCTACCACGGGAACTTCCCCGACCCCGTGATGCAGCGGCTGACGAGCACCGCGCTCACGGTCTTCAACGACGCGATCCTGCGGACCGCCTTCGCCGAGGGGCTCCCGGTGCTGGACCTGAGGCTGGTCTGCGACGCGCCCGAGGACTACGCCAACCCCATCGAGCCCTCCAGCCGGGGGGGCGAGAAGATCGCGCGGGGGATTGCGCGGGTGGTGACGGAGCACGACTTCGCCCGGCGGCGCACGGAGGTCTTCGTGTAGGGAGGCGAAACGACCACCCTCGCCAGTGCTGTGCACCACCCTCTCCCCTTGTAGGAAAGGGTTTCTTACCGTTCCATAATTCCGTGGTTCTGCCGTGCTCCCCTCCCCCCTTGTGGGGGAGGGGCCGGGGGTGGGGGGCTCTGGAGCGGCCCCGGCCGATACTCCGGAGCAGCCCGATTCAAACCAATCCCCCCTACCCGGTGTCCATTGGAGCAGGAAGTCCAAGCGATCCTTCGCGACCAACCTTCGACCATCAACGCCGCTGCCCTCCCGGCCCCGCCACCCGACCGAGTGAGCCCCGGCACCCACCCTCCTGCCGGCCCGGACCCGCAGGCGTTCGAGCGGATCTACCGGGACAACTCCGGCCGGGTCTACGCCCTGTGCCTGCGCATGACGGGCGACTCCGCGCGCGCCGGCGAGCTGACCCAGGACGTGTTCGTGCGCGCCTGGCGGAAGCTGGGATCCTTCCGTGGGGAGGGGGAGATCGCGGGGTGGCTGCGGCGCATCGCCGTGAACCTGGTGCTGAACACCCTCCGCTCCGACCGGCGGCGCCACGCGCGGGTGGAGACCACCCACGCACCCGAGATGTTCGACCGGGGGCGGTCGGGCGGGAGCCCGGAGGCGTGGATCGAGCTGGAGCGGGCCATCGCCGCCCTCCCCCCGGGCGCGCGGACGGTGTTCCTGCTGCACGACGTGGAGGGATACACGCACGAGGAGATCGCGCGGATGACCGGGATCACGGCGGGAACGGCAAAGGCACAGCTCCACCGTGCACGGAAGCTCCTGCGCAACGCGATTGAACCATGAGCGCACATCCGACGGAAGAACTCCTCAACGATTACGTGGACGGTCTCCTCCCCGCTTCCGAGCGGAAGGCCGCCGAGCTGCACCTGGCGGGGTGCGCGGAGTGCCGCGCGGAGGTGGAGGGGCTCCGGACCCTCCTCCTCCGGGTGGCGGAGCTCCCCCGGGAGATCGCCCCTCCCGGCGAGGTGTGGGAGGCCCTCCGGGGAGACACGGTCGACCTCCCCGGGTGGTGGACGTTCCGGTTCACGCGGCGGGAGCTGGCCGCGGCCGCGGTGGTGCTGATGGTGCTCTCCTCCGCGCTCACCGCGGCGCTCCTGCGCGGCCGGAGCACGCGCGAGCCGATACTGGCCCCGGTGGTGGTCCGGCCGGCCGTGCGTGGGGTGCCGGTGGAGTTGCGCCGGGCTGAGGGCGAGTACGCCCGCGCCACCGTGGAGCTGGAGGCGGCGCTGCGGGCGCAGCGCGGCCAGCTCGCCCCGGGGACCGTCCAGGTGCTGGAGGAGAGCCTGCGCATCATCGACCGGGCGATCGGCGATGCCCGCGCGGCGCTGGCGAGGGACCCCGCGAACGCGGAGATTTCCCACGCCCTGGATGCCACCTACCGCGAGAAGATCGACGTGCTGGAGCGCGCCGTACGCCTGGCGGCGCAGACCTGAGCCGAGACGATGACGAGATCCCCGACGAGAAGATCCCTGATCCTGGGATGCGCCCTGCTCCTGGCCGCAGCGACGGGCGCGGCGGCGCAGGAGCGGCTCAGCGGGCGGGCCCCCGTCCCGCGCGACGGCACCATCGTGATCCGTACCCAGAACGGCTCGGTGCAGGTGGAGGGGTGGAGCCGCGCCGAGGTGTCCGTGCAGGGCGACCGGTCGCGGGACGGGCAGATCTCCATCCGCACGCGGGGTGGGCGGACTGTAGTCGGCACCGAGGGGTCGGAGAACCTGCAGGTGCGCGTCCCCGCCGGGAGCCGGGTGGAGGTCCGGACCCGGACCGGGAACATCCAGGTGAGGGGAGTCACCGGGGCCGTGAGCCTGGAGTCCTCCAGCGGCAGCTTCCAGATCTCCGGGAGCCCGCGGATGGTCAGCGTGGAGGGGATCAGCGGGAGCATCGAGCTGAACGGGTCCACCGAGATACTGCGGGTGAAGACGTTGAGCGGGGATATCCGGATCCCGCGGGCGCGCGGCTTCGTGGAGCTGTCCACGGTGAGCGGGAACATCCGGGTGGAGAGCCGCGGCGTGGAGCGGGGGACGCTCCGCAACACCTCCGGCCGGACCGAGTTCAGAGGGAGCATCCCCCGGGATGCCTCGCTGCACTTCGAGAGCAGCAGCGGGGAGATCGAGCTTCGCCTCCCCTCCCGGACCGCCGCCGACTTCGAACTCACCAGCCTGGGCGGCGGGGAGATCGACAGCGAGCTAGGCCCCGAGCCCCGCACCCCCGTCCGCCGCCGCGGGGTAGAGGTGCTCCGCTTCTCCACCGGCCGGGGTGGCGCGGAGATCACCGCCCGCACGGTGTCCGGGAGCATCCGCCTGCGCAGGCAGTAATCCGGCGCGGGTAGCCGGACCGCCTTTCGGCCTGAACCGATCTGTCACGCTCCCCGTCCCAACCTTTCCGCTCGCGGAGGTGTCCAAGGCCGTAGATCGACCGGCGCGACCTTCCGCCGACCCGACCGTTCCTCTCCTTCTTCTGACCCCGTTCGGGAGCACTTCGATGATCCGACTCCGTGCCCGCAGCCTCCCCGCTCCCGCCGTTCTCGCCGCGGCCCTCCTCGCCCTGGCGGCGTCCCCTCCCTCCCCCGCCGCGGCGCAGCGCGACGACGCCGAGTGGCTGGAGCGCTGCCGGGAGCAGCGCGGCTCCCGCTGGGGCCAGGACCGCGCCCGCTTCTGCGAGGTCCGCACCGAGCGGCTCCGCCCCACCGGCTCCCTGGTGGTGGACGGCGGGGAGAACGGAGGCGCCTCGGTGCGAGGGTGGGACGGGAACGAGATCCGGGTGTCGGCGCGGATCCAGACGCACGCCCCCACCGAGGCGGAGGCCCGCGAGCTGGCCCGCCAGATCCGGGTGAGCACCTCGGGGGGGAACATCCGGGCAACCGGCCCGGAGAGGCGCCGCGGCGCCGGGTGGACGGTGGTGTACGAGATCCGGGTCCCCCGGCGGCAGGACGTGTCCGTGACCACCCAGAACGGCCCGGTGGCGGTGGAGGACGTGCGCGGCCGGATGACGCTGCGCGCCGCCAACGGTCCGGTCTCCCTCCGGCGGGTGGGAGGCGCCGTCAACGCCCGGGTCCGGAACGGCCCTCTCAGCGTGGTGCTGGACGGCGACCGCTGGAACGGCGAGGGGCTGGACGCCGAGACGGTCAACGGCCCGGTGCGCCTCACCCTCCCCGCGGACTACTCCGCGCAACTGGAGGTGGGGACGGTGAACGGCCCGGCGAACATCGACCTCCCCCTCTCCGAGGGGTACCGCTCCGGGCGACACATCCGCACGACGCTCGGCTCGGGGGGAGCCCCGGTGCGCGTGGTCACCACCAACGGCCCGGTTGCCGTCCGCCGCGGCGAGTCCTGAGCCATTCCCGATGAACACCTCCTCTCCGGAGCCACTCCGCGTATGCTGACTCGGTCCCTCTCCCGCTGCGCCGCGCTGGTGGTCCTCTGCGCGGCGGCCGCCACCCCGCTCGCGGCCCAGAACAACAGCTCCGATCACACCCGGAACCCTACGGCACGCGCGGTGGAGCGCACCGGGCCGATCCTCCTGGACGGAAGGCTGGACGAGCCCGTGTGGGCCACCGCCTCCCCCGCCACGGGGTTCACGCAGCATAACCCCGACGAGGGAAGGCCGGCCCAGCGGACCGAGGTGCGCTTCGCCTACGACGCCGAGGCGCTGTACATCGGCGCGCGGATGTTCGACTCGCTGGGCGCGGCCGGGGTGCGGAGCAGCCTGGTGCGCCGCGACCAGAACGTGGAGAGCGACTGGCTGCAGCTCATCTTCGACACCTACCACGACCACGCCGGCCGGACCATCTTCCAGGTCAACCCCTCGGGGGTGAAGTACGACGCCGGCCAGGCCTCCCCCTCGGCCGACCCGTCGTGGGACCCCATCTGGGAGGCGGCCACGCACATCGACTCGGTGGGCTGGACGGCCGAGCTCCGCATCCCCTTCTCGCAGCTGCGCTTCTCACGCGATGCGGACCAGACATGGGGACTGCAGATCTGGCGCTACGCTCAGCGCCGCGACGAGATCTCCATGTGGTCGTTCTGGGGGAGGCAGGAGGCCGGAGGTCCGGCGCGCTTCGGGCACCTGGAGGGGATCCGCATCACCGAGCGGCCACGCGGACTGGAGATCATGCCGTACGCGGTGGCCCGCGCCTCGTACGTGGAGCCCAGCCAGCCGGGGAGCCCGTTCCAGGACGGGAACGCCTTCGACGGCCGCGTGGGCGCGGACGTGCGCGCCCTGCTCGGCTCCAACCTCACCCTCTCCGCCACCGTCAACCCGGACTTCGGGCAGGTGGAGCAGGACCCTGCGGTGGTGAACCTCACCGCCTTCGAGAGCTTCTTCGAGGAGAAGCGCCCCTTCTTCGTGGAGGGGAGCGGACTGCTGAGCTTCGGCGGGCTGAACTGCTTCAGCTGCAGCAACGTGAGCGGGATGAGCCTGTTCTACTCGCGCCGCATCGGCCGCTCGCCCCAGGGGGGGGTACCCAACGGGTACGAGTACATCGAGACGCCGCGCAATGCGCGGCTCCTGGGGGCGGCCAAGCTCACCGGACGCACCCGGGACGGATGGCAGCTCGGCGCGCTGGAGGCGGTGACGGCACGCGAGGTAGCCCGGGTGCAGGACGGGGACGGAGTGCGCGGCGAGTACCCGGTGGAGCCGTTCACCAACTACCTCCTGGGGCGGGTGCGGCGGATCACCCGGGGCGGGAGCCGCACCTGGGGACTCATGGCCACCTCGGTGGTGCGCCGCTTCGGCGACGGCGACGGGGTGCTGCGGGACCAGCTCCCCTCGCACGCCGAGGCGCTGGGGGCGGACTGGAACCTGTACTGGAAGAACCAGACGTACCGGCTGATGGGGAACTTCGCCGTGTCGAGCGTGGGGGGCGACTCGCTGGCCATCCGGCGGCTGCAGTTCTCCTCCGCACGATACTTCCAGCGGCCGGACCGGGTCAGCGGCGGCAACGGCCTGTTCTCGGACGAGCTCGACCCGAGAGCCACCGTGCTGCGCGGATTCGGCGGGTACCTGCGGGCGAGCAAGGAGAGCGGGGGGTGGCGGTGGGAGGCGCAGACCAACTACCGCAGCCCGGGCTTCGAGGTGAACGACATGGCGTTCCTCACCCGCGCGGACTACGTATGGATGGGAGGCAACCTGGTGCGCTCCATCACCCGGCCCGGGAGCTGGTACCGCGACATCTGGCTCTCGGTGGGGGGGCAGCAGCAGTACAACTTCGACGGCGACCGCACCGACCTGCAGGTGCACGCCTACGGGGGGGCGACCTTCCACAACCTGTGGAACGCCGGCATGTACATGCACTACCGCCCGGAGGTCGACGACGACCGGGCGACGCGCGGGGGCGCCGTGGTGCGCCGCGCGGCGAGCTGGTTCATGGAGCCGCAACTGAGCACCGACGCGCGCAAGCGGGTGGTGCTCAGCTTCAGCCCCGGATTCGCGTGGAGGGCCGACGGAGGGTCATCCATCGAGGCGAACGGTACCCTGCGGGTGAAACCGGCGACCAACGTGCAGCTCTCGTTCAGCCCGGTGTACAGCTACAACCATACCCCCGCGCAGTACCTGCGCCGCTTCAACGACCCCAGCGCCACGGGCTTCTACGGACATCGGGTGATGTTCGCCGACCTGGAGCAGCGCACCGTGTCGCTGGACACGCGGCTCAACTGGACGTTCAGCCCCACGCTCACGCTGGAGCTGTTCGCGCAGCCCTTCATCGCCACGGGCGAGTACACGGACTTCAACGAGTATGCGCGGCCCCGCACGCTGGAGCGCCGCGTCTTCGGACCGGACCAGTTGAGGGTGAGCCGGGCCACGGAGGGGGGGCGGCCACTGGAGTACACGCTGGATCCGGACCGGAACCCTGCGACCACGAACTTCACCTTCGGCAACCCCGACTTCAACGTCCGCTCGCTGCGGGGCAACGCGGTGCTGCGCTGGGAGTACCGCCCGGGCTCGGTGCTCTACTTCGTGTGGCAGCAGGAGCGGAGCGGCTCCGAAGGCTTCGGTGACTTCTCCTTCGACCGCGACGCCTCCGCCATCTTCCGCCAGCACCCCGACAACGTGTTCGTGATCAAGGCGAGCTACTGGCTGGGCCGGTAGACGCCGCCCGCACCGCGGAAAACCGAAGGGCCCGGGAAAAGCTCCCGGGCCCTTCGTGTGTCCCGGCGCCGCACCCGGAACTCAGACCCGGTCCCGCGCCCCTGCCTCGATCAGCCGGGAAAGAGCGGCGATGAGGTCGTGGATCTCCATCCCCTTGGCGAGCACGGGGCGCCCCGTCTCCCGGATCTCCTGGTCATCGTCGATCCATCCGGCCGCGCCGGAGAAGAAGGCGACCCTGGACGCCAGCTCGGGGAACCGTGCGTTCAGGCGGTGCCAGAGACGCACCCCACTCATGGCGCCCAGGCGGAGGTCGAGGAGCACCGCGTCGGGAGCGCTCTCCGCCAGTTCGTCCAGGGCCTCGTCGCTGCCCAGGTCCGCGACGTCCACCGTCACCACCCGCGCCCCCTCGTACGCCAGGAGGCGCACCGTGGAGCGGCGCAGCATCTCGTCGTCGTCGATCACCACGATCGTCCGTCCCACGAGCACGCGTCTCTCGGGCGCCGCCGTGGAGGCTGCCTCCGTGTGGCCGCGGAGCGGGGCCCGGACCTCGAAGCGCGCGCCCCCCAGGACGGCGGGCTCGGCGAGGCGGACCCCGCCGCCGAGCTGTCCCATGGCCCAGGCGACCGAGGCCAGCCCGATCCCCGAGCCACCCGTCCCGGCGCGCCCCCCCGGCGTGAAGAGCCGCTCCCGGACCTCTTGGGGCACCCCCGCTCCGTCGTCCTCCACGGCCACCACCAGCCAGAGCGCACCCCCGATCTCCTCCGCCGAGATCCCCACCTCCACCCGCGTGCGGGCGTGGCGGACGGCGTTGCGCAGCAGGTTTCCCACGGAGCGCTCCAGGAGGGTGCGGCGCCCCTCCACCCACACCCCGCTGGGGAGGGAGACTCTGCAGGAGATCTTGAGGGGCGACGCGCGTTGCGTGATCCGGCCGATCTCCCGGTGCACGCTCTCCACCGGGTTGAGGGGGGTGGTCATCCGTCCGCCGGACACCGACTGCACCACGTCGCTGATCATCCCCTGGATCTCGTCGCAGCGGGCGAGGAGCGCCCGCGTGGAGGACGAGGGGAGCCGCCCCGCCTCCACCTCGTCGGCGATGTAGGCCGCGTGCTCACGAAGCGCCATGGTCATCGCCTGCAGGTCGTGCATCAGGGCGGCGCTGGCGAGCCCGAGAGCGGCGAGTTCCGGAGAGGGAGGCTGGCTCATGCGACCTGTACGGAGGAGGGCCGGGGGAGCGTGGTCCGGAGGGGTGGGGAGCCGCGCAGCCGTTCGATCTCGGCGCGGAACTCCGTGGCGGCGATCTGGAAGGCGCCCAGGCGCCGGAGCGCGGTCGGGCGGATGCCCAGGCGCCGCTGCAGCGCGCGGGCCAGCGCGTCGTCCGACGAGTACCCGCAGGCGCAGGCCACGTGCTCCACCGTCTGTCCGGGGTTGTCGAGGAGCTCGGCCGCGAGGAGGACCCGCAGCCACATCAGGAGCTGCCGGGGCACGGGGAGGCGCGCCTCGTGACACCACCGGAGCAGTGTGTCGCGGTGGATGTGGAGCTCGCGCGCGAGGTCGTGGGCGTGGCGCCCGGCGATGACGATGTCGATGGCCGCGTTCAGGATGGCCCGCCCCCGTCCGGTGAGAGGGAGGTGGAAGTCGTCTCGGAAGAACGACCGCAGGGGCCGGGTCCGCACCCCCTGGAGGGCGCGGAGGAGGAGGAGATCGGTGCTCTCGGCCTCCAGGTCGATCACCCCGGCGACACCCCACTCTCCCAGCGTGCGGACGTCTTCCAGCCACCCGGGGCGCATGAACACGGCGGCAACCACGGCGGAGGAGGGGAACCGCCTCAGGAGCGACACCAGCTCCGGCGCGATCCCGCCCCGCGGGGGTTGCCCGTAGTAGGGGTCCACCACCGCGAGCCCGGCGGGAGCGGTGTCGCGCACCGCCGCCTCCATGTCCGTCCATCTCTCCACTCGGCGGAAGTCGAAGCGGCCCTGCGAGACCCTCCGGACCCGTTCCCGGAAGGCGGGGTCGGAGTGCAGGAGCATGAGCGGACGGAGAGCGGCGCGCATAGGTTTCGGCAAAAGGTCGGGTTAGAAACTAATAGTGACCCTGCCGATCGGCAAAAGGGGGGGTAGCTTTTCTCCACCGCCGCTTCAGCCGGATTTTTTTGCCGCAACCTCTCTACCCGAGGAGACCAAGATGAAGATGCGTGTTCTGCTCGCCGCTGCCGTCGCGATCCTCGCCGCCTGCTCCCAGTCCCCGACCGCTCCGACGGCAGCCCCCGGAGACGCCGCCTACGGGACGGCCACGCACGGCTCCGGCCTGTAGGGGAGGGGACCCGGCCTGTGGGTGTCGGGCGCCCTCCCGTCAGCTCGGGACCGCGCCCGACGCCCGTCCGAGCTTCTCCACCAGGATGTCCGAGAGCAGGCGCTCCCGCGCGGGCGCCTCCTGCACCGTGGTCTCGTGCACCACGCTCCCGCTGCGCACGTCCTCGATCCTCGTCAGCAGGGTCTCGCCCACGAAGACCGTCTTGTGGTCTCCGCGTAGGTGCGCCAGCACCAGCGCCTCCCGCGAGAGCGCGGCGGCCCGGTCGAGGTAGCCGAGATAGAACGCTCCGTACGCGGTCTCCCGCAGTGCGTCCACCTTGCGGGGTGAGCTCTCCGGCGCCGCCATTACCCTCTCGCAGGCGATCTCGAAGGTATTCCCGTCACCCATCCCGCCCGCGGCGCGAGCGATGTTCCCCCACCCGTTGACCTGCTGCTCCGGCGCCAGCCTCGGAAGGACCTCGCGGAAGACGGGTAGCGCCTCCCGGAAGCGGCCCTGATCCACCCAGTACACCGCGATATCGAAGGCGAGGATCGGGAGCATGGCGTGCTGGGAGCCGTACGCCGCAACGGCGGCTTCCGCATACCGCTCCGCCTCGCCCATGCTGCCGCAGTCGACTTCCACGGTGAACAGGTCGTGCAGCACCATGGCCCGCAGCGTCCGCAGGTGGTGCCGCTCCGCCGCCCGGTACGCCCGGAGCAGCGACTTGCGCGCCGACGGGTACGCACCCCGCGCCTGGGCCAGCTTCCCCAGGCCGGCGTGGGCACGGACGTAGCTGTCCCAGTCGGGGAGCTGGCGCGCCAGCGCGATGACGCGCTGGTACATGGCCTCGGCCTCCTCGTGCCGGCCGTGGTCGCGGCTCTCCCGGGCGGAGGCCAGCGCATAGATGGGGCTCCCCGGGCAGGCGAGCACGGCGGCGAAGGTGAACTCCGCGCACGTCGCCGGCCTTCCCGCGTCCTGCGCCCAGGCGGCGACTCCCAGGCACGCGAGCGCGACCCGGTCCGCGTCGATGCCAACCGGATCGCCGGTGAGCGCCGCCAGCATGCGCAGCGGGGACTCCACCGCGGGGTCAGGGGCGGCCGCCAGGAGGTCGGCCATGCGCCGGTCGAGGGCATCCGGAGAGAAGAGGAGCGGTCGGTCGGCCGGAGGGGTGGTCCCCCAGGCGTGCACCGTCCGCAGGGTGCGCCAGAGGAGCACACCCATCTCCCCCGCCGTTTCCCGGAGGATGGCGGCGGCCAGGGAGCGCTCCGGCTCGATGGGGGGAAGCGGCGGGATGTGCCAGCGCCTGGTTCTGGAGCGGCGAGCGCTCATGCGGGAGCGGTTGGCATAGGGTGCTCCTTGGGGGTGGATCGGCCGGCTCCATCGCCGTGATATTACTTCTCCATCGTCACGGCGTCAAATGGTCGGAGTAACCCGATCGTAACCGGCCTTTGCTCGTGCCCCCACGCGCTGCCGCAGTCCCCGAGCGGGCCGGCGCGCTCGACAGCCACGACCAGGCCCGCGAGAGCAGTCCCCTCTCCGGCCCCGGCCGTTCCTGGTCCCCGGCCGCCGGGGGCGCCGGCGGTTCCACGATCACGCTGAGGGCGCGGATCCGGAGCTCGTCCTCCCGCTCCTCCACCTGGACGTCGACCACCCAGCGGCGATCATCCGGATACAGCTCCCGTGCCCTCCCGGCAAGGAGGTGGACCATCTCGGCCGCCTCGGCCGGGGGGAAGTCGAACCCGGACGTCAGGCCCTCGGCCAGCGCCCGGAGCATCTGCCGCTCTTCCGCCGGGTCTGCGGCCCGCACCGAGTTCCATGCCACGCCCACCATCAGGAGCACCGTGCGGAAGGCGTCCGGGTCCTCGGGCATGTCGGGACGCGAGAGGATCGGCAGGGCCACCTCCACCAGTGCGTCCGAGAGCTTCCCGGTCCCCGGGCGCCAGCCGCCGCCGGTCCGGGTCCCGCCACGGGAGCCGTTTCGCGTCCGCCTCTTCGGCTGCCGATCGCGTTTCTTCTTCCTGCTCATGATCGCCTGCCCACGCAGGAGAGCCCGGGGAGACCGCACGTGCCCACACCTCCCTCAAGCTATGAACCCGGGGCAGGGAAGCAAGCACGGTGAACCGGCAGGGCCTCCGCGGGTACAGGGTGCCACACGGCGAGGGCAGGCGCCTCCGCCGTGCTTTCGTTGCCGACCCCGCAGACCCGATGCGCACTCTCCATCTGCTGATCCGGCTCCTCCCGTTCGCGCTCTCCTTCGCGCGCGACCGGCGGCGCCTGCTGTTCCGGGGGGCGCCCGCCCGCCGCACCCCCGCGTTCCACGAGCGCCGGGCCCGGCGCCTCGCGCGCACCATCCCGGCGCTGGGGCCCACCTTCGTCAAGATCGCCCAGGTGTTCTCGGCGCGGCCGGACGTGGTGCCGGAGCCCTACCTGGGCGCGCTGGGCACCCTGACGGACCGGGTGCCCGCCGTCCCATTCGCCGGGATCGAGCGGGAGCTGGTGGCCGCCTACGGCGCGCCGGTGGACCGGGTGTTCGAGGCCTTCGACCGGGAGCCGCTGGCGGCGGGGTCGCTCGGGCAGGTCTACCGCGCCCGGTGCCGGGGGGAGGACGTGGTGGTGAAGGTGCTCCGCCCCGGTGTGGAGGCCCTGGTGGAGCACGACACACGCCTCCTGCGCCGGGTGCTGGGGTGGGTGGGGCGGTTCTGGGCGCACCCGCAGTTCCGCGGCCTGCGGGTGGCGCTGGACGAGTTCGAGCGCCGCATCGCCGACGAGATGGACTTCCGCAAGGAGGCCGCCTACGCCCGCGCCATCGGCGAGCGCTTCGCCCGCAACCCGCGGGTGGTGGTCCCCCGCGTGGTGGACGGGATGGTGCGGCGGCGCGCGCTGGTGCTGGAGTACGTGGAGGGGACGCGGGTGGACCGGATCGAGCCGCTGGTGGCGGCCGGCGCCGTGGACCCGGAGCGGGTGGTGGACGCGGTGGTGGAGGCCTACATCCAGATGATGCTGGTGGACGGCCTCTTCCACGCCGACCCGCACCCCGGGAACCTCCTGGTGCGTCCGGACGGCGCGCTGGTGCTCCTGGACTTCGGGATGGTGATCGAGGTGGACCCCGCGTCGCGCCACCACCTGGTGCACACCGCGCTGGCGGCGGTGCGGGGCGACGCGGACCGCGTGGTGCAGGGCTTCTTCGACCTGGGCCTCGTCTCACCGGAGACGGACCGCGCGACCATCCGCCGCCTGGTGGGGCTGATCCTGGAGCTGACCGAGCGCGGCGCCGAGCTGGCCGACGTGCAGCGCGCCCTGGCGGACGAGGTGATGCGCCTGCTGTACGACTGGCCGGTGGTCCTCACCGGGGAGATGACCTACTTCGGGCGCGCGGTGGCGCTCATCGAGGGGCTGGGGGCGCGGCACGTCCCCGGCTTCAACCCGGTGCGCCACGTGCGCCCGCTGCTGATGAAGCACCGCGCCGCGGTGCTCCGCGCCCTGGGCCCCGCGGAGGAGGGCGAGGCGCACGACCTGGCGTTCGCGCTGGGGCTGCTGGCCCGGGACATCACCCGGGTGGTGGGGAACGCGGCGGGCGAGCTGCTGGGCGTGCTGGCGACGCGGATCCCGTCGCTCTTCGGCGCGGTGAGCCGCCCCGCCGCGGCGGAGCCGGCGCCCGTGGTGGCGGGGGCGGCGGGGGAGTAGCGCGCCCGCACGAGGTCCTCCGCTACTGCCGCAGGCCCGGGAACACGCACCTGCTGGTGTACGCCGTCGGCGACGACCCCTACGGCCCGTTCACCTGCCAGGGGGTGATCCTGACGCCGGTGCTGGGGTGGACCACGCGCCACTCCATCGTGGAGTTCCAGGGGAAGTGGTACCTGTTCTACCACGACTCGTCGCTCTCGGGCGGCAAGACGCACCTGCGCAGCGTCAAGGTGGCGGAGCTGTAATACCGCCTGGATGGCTCGATCGTGACCCTAGAAGGCTGTTGAAAAAAGTGGGCGAGGAGGGCGGATCGAGAGTAGATTGTGCGCCGTCCAAGAACGCCCTCCCCTTGCTGCCTGCTGCGCATGCTCGGACGCAACGACTCCCAACCGGCGCTCTTCCAGATGGTGGACTTGGAGGCGCTGGTCCCGGCGGATCACCGCCTTCGCAAGCTTGACGCGGTGCTCGACCTCTCGTTCGTACGGGAGGTGGTCGCCGGCTGCTACAGCGCGGGGCGAGGGCGGCCGAGCATCGACCCGGAGCTGGTGATCCGGATGCTGGTGCTGGGCACGCTCTACAACCTCTCGGACCGGGAGCTCTGCGAGGAGATCGGGATGCACGTGGGGATGCGCTGGTTCTGCCGGCTCAACCTGCACGACCCGGTGCCGGACCACTCCACGCTCTCGAAGCTCAAGGAGCGCTGGGCGGAGGCGGGCGTTTTCGAGACGGTCTTCGACCAGGTGGTGCACCAGTGCGCCGAAGCGGGGCTGGTCTCGGGCCGGCACGTCTCCATTGACGGCACGCAGGTGCAGGCGAAGGCGAGCATGAAGAGCCTGGCAGCCCTGGAGCCGAAGCCGGACATCGCACCCGCACCACAGACGCCGCGGGACGAGGTCCCGGATCCTGCGGGTCCTGCGGATCCTGCGCCGGGCAGTGGCCGCGCGAAGGAGCCCCAGCCCAGAGGCGACTGGAGCGGGCACGGAGTCAAGTACAGCAACCAGACGCACCGCTCTACGAGCGATCCCGATGCGCGGCTCTACCGCAAGGGGAAGGGTAAAGAGACGCGGCTCTGCTATCTGCTGCACGACCTGATCGACACGAAGAGCCGCGTGATCCTGCGCCGCAAGGTCAGCCGCGCCCACGCCTCGGCGGAGCGGAAGGTCGCCCTGGCCATGCTCGACGAGGTGCTGGCGAAGCAGGAGGCCCTGGCACTGCCGAACCGGCCCGAGGTGGCGAGCCTGGATGCGGGCTACGGGACGGGGGAGTTCGCTGCCGACGTGCTGGAGCGCGAGGTGCTCCCGCACATGCCGCTGCTGGCGGGCGCAGCGCCGGAGATCGTGCCCACCTGGCAGCGGCGCACCTCGAACCTGGCGCAGCAGCGGCGTCGGCGGGAGAGGGTTCGTCAGGCCCGGGCGCGCAACCGCGTGCGCGAGCTGCAGAAGAGACGCGGCTACGCGGTGAGCCGCAAGCTGCGCATCCGCAGCGAGCACACCTTCGCGGAGGCGAAGACCCGGCACGGGATGGACCGGGCGCGCGGCAGAGGCTGTGAGCGCGTGCAAGTGCAGGCGGACCTCGTCGGGATTGTGCAGAACCTGAAGCGGCTGGTCGCCTTCCGGGGGCGGAAGCGGTGCGCGAGCCTCCAGGCCCGCTCCCGCACCCCTGTTTCCGTCCGCCGGTCCTCTCGCTGGGCGCGTTCTTCCGCTCCTACTCGGAGACGGGCGGGCACCCCAGCTACGAAGATCTCCGCTCAGACGAGCGACTTCTTCAACAGCCTTCTAGACGGGAGCCGGTAAGCGTCTACCACTTCCCGGTAATCATCAAACGGCCCGGGGACCTGCACAGGTTCCTGGGCCGTTGTCCGTCTGGTGGAGGGGTTGGCGCACGAAACTCTTGTGCGCTCAAGGGGCGCCATATTGTATGCACTCGGCGTAGTCTCGATCGAAGCCGGTGCTCCCCGATTTCTTCATCTCCAAGAAGAGAACCCCATGCCTGCTCGGGAGTCAATTACCCTCCTGCACATCTCCGACATGCAGTTCGGGCGCAACCACCGCTTCGGGAACCTGGGTCTTCCCGAGCCGGATGCTCCGTTCGACACCCTATTGCAGCGGGTCAGCGATGACCTTGCAGTACTGGAGAAGGAGGGAGTCAGGCCCGAGATCCTCATCGTCTCGGGCGACCTCGCGGAATGGGGGAAGAAGTCGGAGTTCGAGGATGCGCTCGCGTTCCTCCGGGGCGTGTCCGAAAGACTGGCGATTTCACGGCGCAACGTGGTGATTGTTCCCGGCAACCATGATCTCAACAGGAAACTGTGCGAGGCGTACTTTGCGGAGCGCGAGGGCAACGACGAGAAGCCGCTCCCCCCTTACTGGCCGAAGTGGAAGCACTACCACTGGATGTTCCAGGAGTTCTACGGAGAGGAGAAGGGGATCGGCTTCACCATCGAGGAGCCGTGGAGCTTCTGGGAGCTGGACGAGTTCAACCTCGTCGTGGCGGGGCTCAACTCGACCATGGTCGAGAGCCATAAGGACGGCACGCACTACGGCTGGGTGGGCGAGAAGCAACTACGCCGGTTCGCGGAGCGCCTCGGACCCTTCCAGGAGCGGGGCTGGCTCCGGCTGGGCGTCGTCCACCACAACGTGCAGCGTGGTGCCGTGGAGGACGACGAGAACCTGCGGGACGCCGACGACCTCCAGCGCATTCTTGCCCCATCGCTGAACCTCCTCCTCCACGGTCACACGCACAACGGTCAGGTTGGTTGGCTGGGTCCGACCCTCCCGGTGCTCTCCACCGGAAGCGCGGCGCTGAAGGCCGATGTGCGTCCGGCGGAGGTGCCAAACCAGTACCAGGCGATCCGTATCTGGCCTGACCGGATCGAGCGCTGGACGCGCCGCTACGATCCCGAACAGAAACGCTGGATCGGCGACACGCGCTGTTCGGACAGCGGGGCTGACTGGCACATCGAGCACCGGGTTCAGTTCGACTCCGTGCACGGCACCTTCGACCTGGCCAGTCCAACGGCTCCACCAGCGACTGCGCGAGCCGAACGGCGGGAAGAGGAGGAGCGCAGGACGCGCGACGACTTCCTTGCGCGCGTGGCCGAGGTGTGCAGGCTCCGGCACCGCGGGAGCGAGGTGCAGCCCGTACGCGAGCAGGAGCCGCGAGTCGAGTACCTCCGGGTCCGGAGCCCCGAGGGTCCGATTGCCCGGGTGTTCCCCGTAGGTGTCTGTGAGCACGGGATCTCCGACGAGCAGTTGGAAGCGCTCCGCAGCAACGTGTTCGCCCGGTATCGCGCGCTCGATCCATACCTGCCGTGCGACGTCGTCTACGGCGGGGAGCGCGCATCAGACGAGCTGATCGCGAAGGCGTCTGCGGATGGAATCCGCCTGCTCTCGTTCGTGGAGTTCCAGGGGATCATCGACTTTCGTGGCTATGTGGAGCGGCAGACGCGGAAGCTGGAGGGCGACCTGGTGTACCCGCCCCTGCTCTACGTTCCCCAGCACCTGCAATACGAGGTGGGCCGCGACCGGCACTCCACCCGCGATGCCCTGCGGGAAGTGTTGGAGTGGCTCGGGGAGCCGCTCGGGCGCTTCGTCCTGGTGCTCGGCGACTTCGGCACGGGGAAGACCTTCCTCCTCCACGAGCTTGCGCGACGCATCCCGGACGAGCTTCCGCACCTGGTGCCGGTGCTCGTCGAGCTGCGCTCCTTGGAAAAGGCCAGCACGCTCCACCAGCTCATCGCGCAGCACCTGGCCGCCGCCGGCGAAAAGTACATCGACCTCGCGGGCTTTCCCTACATTCTGCGCGAGGGACGGATCGCCCTGCTCTTCGACGGCTTCGACGAGCTGGCCCAGCGCGTCACCTACCAGCGCGCCACCGAGCACTTCGAGACGCTGCTCCAGGCCACCGGCGGCCGCGCCAAGGTGGTGGTCACCAGCCGCACTCAGCACTTCGAGTCCGACCAGCAGGTCAAGACCGCCCTGTACGAGCGCACCGAGAACCTACCGGGACTCCGCCTGGGGCGGCTGCAACAGTTCGACGAGAAGCAGATCCTGTGGTTCCTCCAGAACCTGCTGGACGACCGCGACGCGGCCGAGCGCCGTTTTCGGTTGATCCACGACATCCGGGATCTCCTCGGCCTCTCGCACAACCCCCGGATGCTGAGCTTCATCGCCAACCTGCCGGAGGAGCAGCTCTGCGAGGCCGAGGCGAGGACGGGGAAGATCACGTCGGCGGAGCTGTACCGCCTGCTGATAGAGCGCTGGCTCACCTACGAGTACGAACGTTTCCAGCCCAGGGGAGCTGCACCCACGCTGACCGTGGAGGAGCGCTGGAATGCGGTGACGGCGGTGGCGCTCTACCTGTGGCCCAAGCTGGAGCGGACGATCCATCTCAGTGAGCTGACCGAGGAGATCGCGGGCGCCGTCGACAAGCTGACGGAGAGGCATCTCGACACCCAGACCGCCACCCACCTGATCGGTTCCGGCACGCTGCTGGTGCGCGACGAGGCCGGCGTGTTCGCCTTCGTTCACCAGTCGGTGATGGAATGGCTGGTGGCCAACCGGGCCGCGGAACAGATCCGGCTCGGCGTCGAGCCGGACGTGCTCTCCCACCGGGAGATGAGCGCGCTGATGGCCGACTTCTTCTGCGACCTCGCCGGACGGGAGCAGGCACGCGCCTGGGCTGTCTCCGCCGTTCGCGCTGCGCAGTCCGAGATTTCACGTGCGAAGCCGAACGCACTGCTCGTGCTTCGTCGTCTCGGCCATGAGAGTGGAGAGGCGGTCGATTTGGCCGGTCAGAACCTGGCAGGCCAGGACCTCCGCGGCCGGGACTTCTCCCGCCAGAACCTCTCCGGCGCCAACCTCTCCGGCGCCGACCTCACCGAAGCGCGGCTGCAGGAGACGAATCTCGAAGGTGCTATCCTCACTGGAGCCATTCTGGAGCGGGCGAACCTCACGCGCGCGAACCTGTCCAGTTCCCGTCTGGATGGGGCCAGGGCCATCGGTGCACGCTTCCTGGGCGCCGACCTCCGTAATGCCAACCTTGCACGGGCTGATTTGCGCTGCGCCAAGCTGGTAGGGGCCCAGGTCTTTCCCTCAACGCTGACAGGATGCGATCTGTTCGGTGCCGCCCTGCCTGACGGCTTACGCCCTGAGATGATGGTCTCGACGGCATCCTCCTGTACGTCGGTGGCGTTTGCGCCCACCCATGAGTCCGCCGCGTTCGCGAACATGGGTGAGATCGTGGTCAGCGGACACGACAATGGT
>DATAAL010000067.1:0-3862 GCA_036260145.1 Longimicrobiaceae bacterium
CCAACGGGCGGTCGCCTAACGAGTTTCCATCCGGAAACTCGGAAAGCCGCATCAGAGAAGGAGAAACAGCGCACCCAGAGCTGCTGGCCTGTCTGGCGCTTGCGGTGGTCTGGGCCTACCACGTCAGCGAGTGGGTCCACCGAGTCGTCGAGCCCGTGAAGGAGAAGAAGCATGGCAGACGCGCCAAGAGCCTCTTGCGCCTCGGCTTGGACCAACTCCACGAGATCCTGCTCTACCGACACGAGCGCGCCTCTGCTCTGCAGATCTGCCTGAATCTCCTCCGCTGCCCCGGAGTTTTGTCGTATACATAGCGCGAGCAGCGGCTCGTGGCTTGCTTCCCGTGCAATGCGCACGTGTCTTCAGTCTTGGACTCGGGCACCGAGGTGGACTTCACGCTCGAGGACGGTCGCCTGGTTATCACACCCCTCCCCGGGCCCTCGTACCGGCTGGACGATCTACTCGCCCAGATTACCCCGGAGAACCTGCACCCCGAGACGGACACCGGTCCCAGTGTAGGGGGCGAGGCCTGGTGAACGGAGGCTATGTACCCGAGCGTGGGGACGCGGTCTGGATCCACTTCAACCCGCAAGCCGGACACGAGCAGGCTGGTCGCCCTGCTTTGGTGATCTCGCCGGCCGCCTTCAATGGTAAGGTGGGTTTGGCGCTCCTCTGCCCCATCACGAGCCAGGTCAAAGGTTATCCTTTTGAGGTAGCGATCCCCGGCGGGCGGCGAGTCAGCGGCGTTGTGCTCTCGGATCAGGTCAAGAGTCTCGACTGGCGTGCCCGTAAAGCGGAGTTCTTGGAGCATGTTCCTGAGTCAGTCCTCCAAGAAGTCCTCCTGAAGCTCGGCACACTCGTGCAACTGCCCGCCTGACGAATGCGCTGCAGGCGACGGTCGGCCGGCATCCAGCACACGGTACGCATCATGCGGGCATAGGATCCACGCCTCTCTACCCGTCGTGAACTGCGCACAGGAGGTGATGATGAACCGTCTCCCCGTTGCCGCCCCGATCATCCTTATCCTCGCGACTGCGTGCGCCGAGGGCGGCCCCACCCGCCTTACAGGTCCCGACACCGGCTCTGCCGGACAACTTCTCCACTCGTCCCTCGGTGGTCGCATGGCTGTCACGGCATCGAGTGGTGTGAGTGCGAGACTCATGAAGCGGGCGGTTCTGCTGGAGAACGGAGACGTCCGAATCGGGGTTCAGGTTCGCTGTGATCCGGCAGATCAGGTTCTGGAGGCATTCGCCTACATCTCCCAGGAAGGTAACCAGAGCCAGTTCTCCGGCATTCCGGTCAGCTGCACTGGAAAGCAGGGGAGGTATGAGGTGGTGGTCCGCGCATACCCGGACATGCCGTTCGTCCGGGGCGAGGCGCATGCCAGCGTATATATCCTGCTGTACAATCCTGACACCGGGCAGACGCAGTCCGGCGGGGATTCTCAGGTGATCGAGATCCGTTGAACTTGCAGAGTCTTCCGGGTCTTGCCCTGCGGCTGGACATCTGAAATGGACCTGCTGAAGAGGATGCCCTTCCTGTAGGTACCCTTACGGGAGGAGGCATATGGTCCGGAAGAAGTGGACCGTCGTGCCCGGTGGGCGACTGGGGCGCTGGAAGAAGAGCCGCGGGGAACGTCGGCCCAGCGCCCCCACACCGGAGTCCCCGGTCCAATCCGCACACCGCTCCGGGCTGCCGGCACCGCTATCTCGCGAGTCGGCTCCTGTGGCGCTCACGTGAGTTGCCGGCGCACCATCAACCCCTCATATATCCCCGGCGGCGCGTCCCTTGCACGGTCCCCGGACCCCGTTCCTCCGGGCACCCGCAGCGATGGACGAGCGATGCCGCAGCACGACAGCTACGACGTGGTGGTGGTGGGCGGCGGCCCGGCCGGGCTCGCCGGGGGGCTCTGGCTGGCCCGCTACCGCCGCCGCGTGGTGGTCTTCGACGCCGGAGACCCCCGCAACGCCGAGACCTGGGCCGTGCACGGCTACCTGGGCATCAACGAGGTGCCCCCGTACGAGCTGCGCCGCATCGCGCGCGAGCAGGCGCTCGCCGCGGGAGCGGAGTTCGAGGCCGCCATGGTGGACGCCATCGAGGGGGAGGAGGACGCGTTCCGGGTCCGGCTGAGCAGCGGGCGGGAGGTGGGCGCACGCCGGATCCTCCTCTGCACCGGGCTCAAGGACATCATCCCGGAGATCCCCGGCCTCCAGGACTTCTACGGCCGGAGCATCTGGCACTGCCCGGACTGCGACGGTCCTTCCGTGGTGGACATGCGGGTGGGGGTGATCGGGTGGGGGCGCTCGATCGCGGCGTTCTGCATGTACATGCTCACCTGGACCGACCACCTGCTCCTCCTCACCCACGGACACTCGCCGCAGCTCCCGGAGGAGTCGCAGGCGGCACTGGCCCGCTTCCAGATCCCCATCCGCACCGAGGTGATCGACCGGCTGGAGGGGGAGGATGCGTGCCTCCGGCGGGTGGTGTTCCACGACGGGAACGCCGAGGATGTGGACGCCATCTTCTTCCACATCGCCTGCGGGCCGGGGTCCACGCTGGCCGCCGATCTGGGGTGCAGGGCCGACGAGGAGGGGATCCTGGAGATCGACGCCGACCACCGGACCACTACCCCGGGAGTCTACGCGGCGGGAGACATCACCCCCGGGTCGCGCCTGGCCATCCGTGCCGCCGCCGAGGGAGCGCGCGCTGCCATCGGCATCCACAAGTCGCTGATCCCGGAGGACCAGAGGGTATAGTTCCCGCAGTACCCCCTATAAGATCTACGGAAGAGACCCGCGCGTTCGCAGGTCCCTGTAGCGGTCCGCCAAAACACCCCGATCCACCTCCTACCTCGACATCGTATCCGCCCGGCGCTCGATGGGAGCCCCTTCGGGCCACAGCCGGTGACGTCCCTTCAACAGGGGCGCCAGGGCGGCCAGCAGCCCCGACACCGTCTGGAACCGCCGCTCCGGATCGTGCTCCAGGCAGCGAAGCACGATCCTCTCCAGCTCCGGCGTCACCTGCGCGTTGTGCTGCCGCGGCGGCACCGGCGGACGCCGGAGCTGCGGGTATCGTGTGACCAGCTCCCCCGTGTTCATCGTCTTCTCGTTACGGTCGCTCGAGGGCAGGGAGGGGCGCGACTCGTCGTCCCAGTCGTCCTCGTCGTACCAGTCCTCCTCGTCCTCGTCGCGCGGATCCTCGGTGGGCCAGTGGCCGGTGAGCAGCTCGTACAGCAGCGCCCCCAGTCCGTACACGTCGGTGGCCGGGGAGAGCGCCTCCTTGCGGATCTGCTCGGGGGCCATGTACGGAGCGGTGCCCAGGCGGTCGGCGGGGCGGCGCTTGAGGTCGATGTCCCGCACCACGTCGAAGTCCACCAGCACCGGGATCCCTTCGCGCAGCAGGATGTTGGCCGGCTTCAGGTCGCGGTACAGGTAGCCGCAGCGGTGCAGGTAGTGGATCGCGCCGCCCACGTGCATGGTGGCGCGGATGGCGTCGGGGACGTGCAGCCGGCGCTTGGGGAGCCCCTCCAGGACGTCGAACAGGGAGGGGCCGGCGAAGTACTCAAGGAGGAGGTAGGGACGGCCGCATGCCGTGCCGCTCCCGAAGAAGCGCACGATGTTGGGGTGCTGGAGCTTCGCCAGGACCCGCGCCTCCAGCCGGAACGAGGCGGGGAGGCCGCCGTCCAGGTGCTCCGGCGCCACCATCTTCCCGGTCAGGGCGCACCAGTGCTTGTTGCTCCACACCTGGTACAGCTCGGTGACCCGGCCGCGGGCCAGGTGGCCGATGATGGTGAGCTCCCCGATCCGGTCGCCCACGGCCAGGGAGAAGTCGGCGCGAGGACGAGCCGGCTCGTGCTCCCACCGGC
>DATAAL010000068.1:0-1945 GCA_036260145.1 Longimicrobiaceae bacterium
GAGCCTCGCGATACTACCGCGAGTCTCCCTCCGCACTGGACTGTATGGGTACTGCAGGAACGACCTCTTCCAACCCCTCTCCCCCCGTGGGAGAGGGGTGGCGCGGAGCGCCGGGGTGAGGGGCCTCCTTCATCCGCGCGGGGCCGATTGCCAGCTGCACGTCCGGCCCCACGAAGTGCACGGCGTCGTATCCCTCCTCCGGGAGCGCGGCCTTCGCCTCTTCGTACCGGGCGTAGTGCATCTCGATCACCTCCGGCCGCACCCTTCGCGCGCGCTCCAGGTTCTGCCTCTGGCACACCTCCAGGGGCACGTCCAGCGCCAGGATTACCGTGGGGGCGCCGTGTCGGGCGGCCTCATGGCGGAGGCGGGCGCGGGAGCCGGGGTGCAGGTTGGTGGCGTCGGCCACGGTGAGGCGCCCCAGCGAGAGCCGGCCGCGGACCAGGGCGTGGAAGACCTCGAAGGCCTGCGGCGTGGCCGACTGGTCCGCCGCGTCGTCCGAGACCAGGCGTCGGCACTCGTCCGAGGAGACCACCTGCGTATCGCGGAAGAGTCGGCGCGCCAGGGTGCTCTTCCCGCACCCGGGCGGGCCCATCAGGATCACCAGGGCGTTCGCCGGGATCTCGATCACAGACATAGCTCCCTCTCGGCTGTGCGCCCCCGCGGCCTGCAAGACCCCTTCCACCCGGCCGCGCCCGTGGCTTGCGCTCCGGCCCCGTGCCGCCCGAACTTGCACCCGTCCCGCAGCGCCGCGACCCCCGGGGGAGGATCTCGATGACAGGCTCCAGGCAGGAGAGATGGGCCGAAGCTCTCGCGCTGCACGCATCCGCGACGGCCGGCTTCGCCGCGGACGCGGCGGCCGTGGTCCCCGAACGGTGGGCCGTCCCGCGCGCGCCGGGGAAGTGGTCGCCCGCCCAGGTGGTGCAGCACCTGATCCTGGCCTACGAGGTGCTCCTCCGGGAGCTGGCAGGCGGTCCCGGGATGGCCCTGCACGCCACCTGGTGGCAGCGCTTCCTCCTCCGCCTCATCTTCCTCCCCCGGCTCCTGGCGGGAGCGCCCTTCCCGCCGGGGGCCCGCGCGCCGCGGGAGGTCCGCCCGCCCGAGACCGCCGGGGACCGGGAGGAGGCGGTCGCCCGGTTTCGTGCCCTCGCCGCTGAGTTCACCGCCGCCGTGGAGGAGACGCGGGCCCGGAGCCCCCGGAAGCGCCTCACCCACGCCTACTTCGGAGCCACCTCGCTGGAGGACGCCGTCCGGCTCTGCGCGCGCCACATCCAGCACCACCGGCAGCAGCTCCCCGCTCCCGACGCCCAGCCGAATGCCGTCTGAGCCCACGCGGATCCTCTTCGTCTGCCTCGGCAACATCTGCCGCTCCCCGCTCGCGGAGTCGGTGTTCCGCCACCTCGCCCGCCAGCGCGGGGTGGAGGACCGGTTCGAGGTCGACTCCGCCGGCACCTCCGGGTACCACGTGGGGGCGCCCCCCGACCGGCGCAGCGCCGCCACCGCGCTCGCCCGCGGCATCCAGGTCACCGGGAGCAGCCGCAAGCTCACCCCCGCGGACCTGCGCCGCTTCCACTACGTGGTGGTGATGGACTCCGAGAACCTGGCGGAGGCGGAAGCGCTGCACGCCGCCACCGGGGGGAGCGCGCGCATCCACCGGCTCCGGGAGTGGGACCCGGAGCCCGGCTCCCTCGACGTCCCCGACCCCTACTACGGCGGTCCCCGCGGCTTCGAGCAGGTGCACGACATCGTGGAGCGCTCCTGCGCCGCCCTGCTCGACCACCTCCTGCGGGAGCGGGGCGAGGCGTGACCCTCCCCGCCGCGGTACGCCGACGGGTGGAGGAGCGGTTCGGACCCGTGGGCGGCGTTCGGTCCGTGGGTGGGGGGTGCATCAACCCCTCGCTCCGGGTGGAGCTCCCCGGCGGACCCGCCTTCCTCAAGTACAACGACC
>DATAAL010000069.1:0-2428 GCA_036260145.1 Longimicrobiaceae bacterium
GCGCCTCGATGCGGCGGCTCACCGCCGCGACCTGGCGGGTGTGGGTCATCTCGTGCGCGAAGACACTCTGGAAGGAGGCTTCCAGGTCGGGGTCGGCCGCGTGCCGCGGCTCCCGCTTCCACACCGACGGCATCGCCATCACGAAGAAGGAGGCCTGGTCGCCGCGGTAGGGCGCGGCGAAGGCGGTGGCGACGGCCGGGACGGAGTCTCCCCCGGGGAGCGGCACCGCCCCTCCGTGCCGCAGCGCGCGCACCGCGACGGTCCCGCCGGCGAAGGCGAGCTCCACCCCCGCATCCGTCGTCCTGCGGTGGATCTCCGGGCTCCCCACGGTGTCCGGGGCCAGGTACCAGGCGCAGGCGGTATCGAAGAGGACCATCGGCGCGAGCGGCGCCGGGTCGACGCGCAGGAACTCGCGGCTCACCGTCTCCCACCCCTCCAGCGCCTGCTGCATCCAGGCGTACTCCGGGCCACCGGGGACGCACCCCCGCCGGGGGTCCGCGCCCTCCGCGGAAGCCGCGGCCGCTCCGGTGAGCAGGGTGCACGAGAGGACAACGAGGGTTCGACAGGATGGATTCAGCATGGAAAGATCACGAGAAGAGGTATCAGACCGCGTCCGAAATCGAAGAGAACGTGAAGTCCCGCACCCTGAGCGCCGGCACCACCACCGACTGCGACACGTCCCCCGACTCGGACGCGCTCACCGCCACCGGCTCCCCGATCATCTCGATGTTGTTGAGCATGAACACCGGCGACTCGTTGTAGCGGAGGTTCTTGACCGCCGAGACGATCCTCCCGTTCTCGATCAGGAAGGTGCCGTCGCGGGTGAGCCCGGTGTATAGGATGGTGCGCGGGTCCACCGCCCGGATGTACCAGAAGCGGGTGACCAGGAGCCCGCGCTCCGTGGAGGCGATCATGTCCTCCACCGAGCTGTCCCCGCCGCGCATGTAGAACGCGCTCGTCCCACCACCGCCGGTGGGCTGCACGCCCTTCTGCTGCGCCCAGAAGCGGTCGTACTGGAGGTTCCGGAGCACCCCGTTCTCCACCCACACCACGCGGCGGTTGGGGAGCCCCTGGTTGTTGAAGGGAGGGCTCGCCAGGTCGGGGTCGGACGGGTCGGACCAGAGGGTCACCCGGGAGTCCAGGAACTTCTCCCCGATCCGGTTCCCCCCGCCCGGCTTCGAGAAGAAGGAGCGCCCCTCGTCGGCGTTGCGGGCGTTCATGGCCGTCACCATGAGCTGCACCAGGTTGGCGACGGCGGTGGGCTCCAGGACCACCGTCCACTCCCCGGGCTCCACGGCCTGCGGGTTGCGCGACAGCTCGGCCTTGCGGATGGCCCGCTCCGCCAGCTCCTCCGGGCGCACCCGGCTCCAGTCGCTCTGTCCCGTCCCCGCCCACCCCGAGCCGGTACCGTCGGGGGTGCGGACGGTGGTGGTGAAGTTGACGCGCGAGCTCTGGTTGTACGCGAACAGCCCGCGCCTGGTGGCCACCGTCTGCGATCCGGCGCTGAAGGTGAGGAAGCCGGTGGAGACCAGCCCGCGCTGCTGCGCCGGCCGGGTGATGGACAGCACCGCGCGGGCCCGCTCCTCGGGCACCAGGCCGGCGGTGGACTCGAAGAAGCCGCGCGACTCCGGGTACTGGTGCGGCCCCAGCTCCCCCAGGTACTCCGGGTCCTCGGGGACCAGGCGGGCCAGGCGCTCGCTGGTCTCCACCACCTGCCGCAGCGACTCGTCATCGAAGCGGTTGGTGGTGGCCGACGCCACCCGCCGCCCCCAGGCGCTGGTCACGGCGACGGTGCCGTTGCGCGTGTCGCCCGAGGTGCTGACCTGGTTCTGGGCGAAGCGGGTGTTCCCGGTGACCGTGCTGTTGATGTTGACGCGCGCCTCGTCGGCCCGGGAGAAGCCGAGCACCTTGCTGGCGATAGCTTCGGCTTCGTCGCGCGAGAAGAAACGGGTTTCCGCCATACCCTACGCTCTCCGGCCGGTGTTGATGACGTTGATCCTGCGGTGCCGTGTGGGGACGCACCCGTGCGACACCGCGTTGGACTGCGAGGGCTGCCCCTTCCCATCGAAGAAGGACCCGCCCGTGAAGTAGGTGCTGCGTCCTCCGATGAGGTCCACCGCGCTCCAGAACTCCGGGGTGCGCATCTGGTAGGCGACGTCCTTGAGCATCCCACCCACCCTGCCGTTCCTGATCTCGTAGAACGCCTGCCCCCCGAACTGCGCGTTGTACCGCTGCTGGTCGATGGAGAAGGAGCCGTCGCCGTCGATCAGGATGCCGTCTCTCACATCGGCGACCAGCTCGTCCAGCGAGACGTCGCGCTCCGGGTGGGGGAGGAGGTTCACGTTGGGCATGCGCTGGAACTGCACGTCCGCCCAGCTCTCCGCGTAGGAGTTGCCGTGGCTGCGCACCGGCCGTCCCTGGCTGCGGT
>DATAAL010000070.1:0-1550 GCA_036260145.1 Longimicrobiaceae bacterium
GTTCATCAACACGCTGCCGGTGCGGGTGCGGGTGGAGGAGGAGGCGGAGCTGGAGAGCTGGCTGGGGGGGCTGCAGGAGGAGCAGGCGCGGGCGCGGGAGTACGAGTACGCGCCGCTGGTGGAGGTGCAGAAGTGGAGCGAGGTGCCGGCGGGGGAGCCGCTCTTCGAGAGCCTGGTGGTGTACGAGAACTACCCGGTGGAGGAGGGGCTGGGGGCGGGGGTGGAGGAGCTGCGGGTGCGGGGGGAGGTGGGGATCGAGCAGACGAACTATCCGGTGGTGGTGACGGCGGAGGTGCAGGGGGAGCTGGAGGTGCAGGTGCGGTACGAGCGGAGGCGGGTGGAGGAGGGGGCGGCGGAGCGGATGGCGGGGCACCTGGAGGCGGTGCTGGAGGCGATGGCGGCCGGTGGGCAGCGCAGGCTCTGCGAGCTCTCCCTCCTCCGCGATGCCGAGCGCAGCGCCGTCCTCGGGCTCGGCAACCCCACCTCCGCGCCGCTTCCCGTCACCCTCCCCCTCCACCGCCTCTTCCAGCAGCGGGCGGCGCGCACACCGCTCGCCCCCGCCCTGACCTGTGAGGGCGAATCTCTCACCTACGCCCAGCTGGAGCACAGAGCCCGCCGGGTCGCCCACGCCCTGCGCCGCCGCGGCGTCGGCCCCGAGATCCGCGTCGCCCTCTGCGCCGAGCGCTCCCTCGACCTGGTCGTCGGCATCCTCGCCATCCTCCAGGCCGGCGGCGCCTACGTCCCCGTCGACCCCACCTACCCCGCCGAGCGCATCGCCTACCTCCTCCACGACTCCGGCTGCGCCGCCGTCCTCCTCCAGGACCGGCTCCGGCCCCTGCTCCCCCCCCTGGAGGTGCCCGTCCTCTCCCTCGAGGAGGCTCTCACGGAAGACGCCGGGCCTCTCCCCGAGGCCGATGTCCACCCGGAGAACGCCGCCTACGTGATCTACACCTCCGGCTCCACGGGCAAGCCCAAGGGGGTGGTCGTCACCCACGCCAACGTGGTCCGCCTCTTTGCCGCCACCGAGCAGTGGTTCGGCTTCGGGCCGGACGACGTGTGGACGCTCTTCCACTCCTACGCCTTCGACTTCTCGGTCTGGGAGCTCTGGGGCGCGCTGCTCTACGGCGGCCGCCTGGTGGTGGTGCCCTTCCCGACCAGCCGCGCTCCGGAGGAGTTCTACGCGCTGCTGGTGCGCGAGGGGGTGACGGTGCTCAACCAGACGCCCTCGGCCTTCCGCCAGCTGGCGGCGGCGGAGGAGATGCTGGGGGTCTCTGCGGAGCTGGCGCTGCGGGTGGTGGTCTTCGGGGGCGAGGCGCTGGAGCCGCGGACGCTGCGGGGGTGGATGGAGCGGCACGGGGAGGAGCGGCCGCGGCTGGTGAACATGTACGGGATCACCGAGACCACCGTGCACGTCACCTTCCGCCCCCTCTCTCGCGCCGACGCCGGGCCCGGGGCGGGGAGCACCGTCGGCGGGGCGATCCCCGACCTGGGCGTCTACCTCCTGGAGGACTCCGCCGTCCCCGTGCTGGTGACCCGCGAGCGCCACCGGG
>DATAAL010000071.1:0-6328 GCA_036260145.1 Longimicrobiaceae bacterium
CCCCGTCCCTCCGCTCGGACCGCGTGTCGCGCGCGGAGGTGGAGGCGGGCTTCTTCTCCGCCGGACGGCGGGCGGCCTCCTCGGCCTCGCGCTGCTCCTTCAGCCGCCGGTACAGGTCGTACCCGCCGGCGTGGCGGTGCAGCACCCCGTTCCCCTCGAACACGATCAGTCCGGTGGCGATCTTGTCCAGGAAGAAGCGGTCGTGCGTCACCAGGAGGACGCACCCCGGGTAGTCGGCCAGAACCGACTCCAGCACCTGCAGAGTGATCAGGTCCAGGTCGTTGGTGGGCTCGTCCAGGATCAGGAGGTTGGCGTCCTGGAGAAAGAGCCGGGCCAGGAGGACGCGGTTGCGCTCCCCGCCGGAGAGGGAGCGGACGGGCTGCCGCTGCTGCGCCGGGGAGAAGAGGAAGGTCTCCAGGTAGCTGCGCAGGTGGGTCCGCTCCCCGCCCACCGTCACCCAGTCCTGCCCGGACACCGACTCGTACACGGTGGCGTTGGGGTCCAGCTCCTCCCGCCGCTGGTCAAAGTAGGCGATGCGGGTGTTCTTCCCGATCTCCACCTCCCCCGCGTCGGGAGCCTCCTCTCCCAGGATGATGCGGAGCAGGGTGGTCTTCCCCGCCCCGTTGGGGCCGATGATCCCGATGCGCTCCCCGGCCTGGAGGATGGTGCTGAAGTCGCGGATCAGGATGCGGTCGCCGAATCGCTTGGAGATCCCGTGCAGGTTGAGCACGGTGCGCCCCAGGTGGGGGACGGCGCCGCCGGTGATCTCCACCGCGCCGCGGGTGGGGAGCCGCTTCTCCGCCTGCTCCTTCTGCAGGGTGTCCAGCCGGTTGATGCGGGCCTGCTGCTTCCCGGTGCGGGCGGAGGGGGAGCGCCGGACCCAGGCCAGCTCCTTCTCGATCAGCTTCCTGCGCTTGTCCTCCTCCACGGCCGTGCGCTCCATCCGCTCGGCCCTGGCCTCCAGGTACTCGGTGTACCCGCCGGGGTAGGGGGTCAGTTCCCCGGTGGAGACCTCGATCATCCGGGTGACGATCCGGTCCAGGAAGTAGCGGTCGTGGGTGATGAGCATCACCGCGCCGGGGTACTCCTGGAGGTGCTGTTCCAGCCACAGGACGGTGTCGGCATCCAGGTGGTTGGTGGGCTCGTCCAGGAGGAGGAGCTCGGGCTGCTGCAGGAGGACGCGGGCCAGGGCCACGCGCTTCTGCTCCCCGCCACTGAGCCCGGCCACGGCGCGCTCCCAGCGGTCCACTCCCAGCCGAGTGAGGATGGCCTCCATCCGGTGCTCGTAGTCCCACCCGCCGAGCGCCTCGATCCGCGCGGACACCTCCCCCTGGCGGGCCAGGAGGCGCTCCACGCCCCCCTCCCTGCGTGACAGCTTCCCGGAGATTTCGTGGTAGGCGGAGATCGCCTCCAGCAGCTCCGGCTTCCCGGAGGCCACGGCGCGGAGGATGGTGTCCCCCTCGGCGAACTCCGGCTCCTGGGAGAGGTAGCCGACGCGGATCCCGCGCTGGAAGGCGAGGGTCCCCCCCTCGTGCCCCTCCACCCCGGCGACGATCCGGAACAGGGTGGACTTCCCGGAGCCGTTCACGCCAACGAAGCCCACCTTCTCCCCCTCGTCCACGGCGAAGGAGACGCCGTCGAAGACGATGCGCGGGCCGAAGCTCTTGTGCAGGTCCTGCACGGTCAGTACGGGTGTAGCCATAGGGCGTGGAATATCTGCCCGAGCCAGAGCACGAGCAAGGACGGGGGTGAGGGGCGAATCCGGGGAAGACCAAGCCGTGCGAGCGGATGGACGAGGTGCTGGACTCGGGAACGATCCGGGTGTGGTCCGCATCCGCGTTGACCGGGGGTGGGGCCCACCCTATCATTGCCTCTGTACGCTCTCTCTCCCTCCCCCGAGGTCCGTATGCGCACGCTCTCCGTGCTTTCCGGCGCTCTGCTCGCGCTGGCGCTCTCCACCGCCCCCTCCTCCGCCCAGGGCTCCTGGCAGGTAGCCTATCCCGAGGCACGCGACACCATGCACGCGCTCATGCGGCAGATGTTCCTGCAGCAGGACGCGCTCGCCTCCCTGGTGCAGCCGCTGAACGAGTACTTTCCCGTCCCTCGCGCCACCACCGTCGAGATCGCGGAGTGCGGCCGTCCGGGCGCGTTCTACGACGCACCCCGCCCCGCGGTGCAGCTCTGCTACGAGCTGATCACCGACCTGGCCCAGAGGCTGATGGGTGACGATGCGGAGGGCGGACAGGATCTCTTTACGGGAGCCTTTGCCATAGTCCTGCTCCACCAGGTGGGGCATGCCATGGTGGACCTGTTGAAGCTCCCCGTGACCGCGCCGCTGGAGGAAGCCGCCGACCAGTTCGTGGCGGTGATGGCTCGCTACGCCGGGAGTGAGCTGAGGACGGTGCCCGACGGCGCCCGGGCGCTCAGCGAGACGGGGATCGACTGGGAGAATCCCGGCTCGGACCGATCCGCGCTCAGTGGCCGCCGCCTGGAGAACCTGCTGTGCCTGGTGTACGGCACGGACCCGACAGCCCACGAGCGGGTGGTGAGCGAGGGGATGCTCCCGGCGGAGCGCGCGGGCGCATGCCCGGCGCGGTACAGGGAGGTGGAGGCCGAATGGATGGAGATGCTCTCCAAGCACGTGAAGCACTGAGGTCTCACCGATCCTCCGGAGCCGCGTCCCGGCGACGGAGGAGCGCGTGCAATGAAGGCACGCTAATCGGACTCCACGCCGTGTCACAGCTCGAACTCCGCGGCCTCGTGCTCGGGTATCAGGCGCGGGGGTGCGCACGGCCCGCCGCAGAAGTACTCCACAACAGGAAGAGTGCGGCCAGGAGGAGCAGCGGCGAGGAGAGGACGCCCGGCATGAGACGATGGAGGTAAAGCGAACTCAGGATGTGCTGGAGCGCGTTGCCGATCATCAGCACCCCAAAGGCATACGACAGAGGCCGCATCCATCGTGCTTGTCGGAACGCAAAAGGAGACAGCAGAAGGAGCAGGAGAATGACCAGGACGAGTCCCGCAAGCCATACCCGAAAGGTGAACACGGGAACAGGCAGGAGCGGGATGCGCTCCCGGAGGGAGCGCGCCACCGGATTGTAGACGGCGAGGAAATCGTGAACGGCCTCGTCTGCCACGTGCACCGCGAGCGAGAGGCAGAGAGCGATCCAGGCCCACCCCCACCGAGTGTTTGCCCGCACGGGTCACCTCCAGATGAGGCGTGGCGTTGAGCGCCCTCAGTTACTTTCGAAGGGAGCGGTCGATGGACCGCTCGTGAAGAGCCGCTCAGCACCTGGGTGCACGACGAAAACGGCAAGGATCTGCACTCTCAATACCCGCCGCCGAAGACAAGAACGTAGCCGTTCGGATCCCGCACCTCGAACTCCCAGTCGCCATAGGACTGCCGGGTGAGCGGCATCTGGATGAAGGGCTGACCTTCGACGCTCCGATAGAGCCTGTGAACGCCGTCGGCCCGGATGTAAGCGTCCCACGATCCGCCAGGGCGGCGTGCCCCGAGATCGGGCTTCTGGTAGTCCGCCAGGGCGAGCAGCATGATCTCGGCGGACCCACGCTGCAGGCTCGCGTATGCGTACGGCTCCTGATCCGGGACGGTGCCCGCGGTGTGGAAGCCGAGGTTCGCGGCGTACCACCGGGCGGTGCTGGCCACGTCGGCGACGAGAAACGTCGGCACGGCGGAGCGAATCACCACGCCGGGGTTTGTGGGTGCCGAGGTATCCTGCATAGCGTCAGTCCCGTGGCGTTGTGCTTTTCTGTGCTGTCCGACCCCTCAAGCTCGAGCGCGGTTGCCAGAAGGTGCAAGACGACCGCGCTCCTACCTCCTAAGGCTGAAGTTCGGAGGCGGTACACCGGCCGAAGAGAGTCGCGGGCCCTTCCTCGGCCGCGGCGTACCCGCCAGGGGCGACGATGCGCAACCGAGTGCGGTTCTTGCGACTAGATCTCCTGCCGAGATCAGGCGTAACCCGAGAGTGAGGAGGCTGCCATGCCGTCGTGGAGCAAGAAAGATGAGCGCATGTACGAGCACATCAAAGACAGCGCCGAAGATCAGGGCATGCCGGAGGACCGGGCCGAGGAAATGGCGGCCCGTACGGTGAACAAGCACCGGCGAGAAGAAGGGCGCACACCCCAGAAGACCACTCAGGGCACCGGTAACCCGAAGCTACCGCTGGAGGAGCGCACCAGGACCGAGCTCTACAACCAGGCGCAGGAGCTGGCGATCGAAGGCAGAAGCAGGATGAGCAAGCAGGAACTCATCCGGGCGATTCGCCGCGGGCGGTAGGCTCCGGGCGCTGAATTCCAGGGCCGCACAACGACCGGGTCAGGCCCCGGAGCAGGTGTAAGTACTGTCATCGCAATCGCTTGTGTTCTGTCCTCCGGCGGGGACACCGCAGCGGGGTGCCACGCCTCGACGAGATGATTTTCGTGGCTGGGACGGTAACGAGTGCCCCGCCGAGCTAGTGGGTTTCTACCGGGTTTCGGAGGTGCGTCCCACTTCCTCCAGTCTCCTGGGTGGGTGCGGCACTCGCCTTGCAAGCCGGAACACCCATCCAGATAGTGAATCGGTCCGGTGCAGTCCCACTCAACGGGAGGAATTCGAACGATGAACAGGTATGCTAGGTCCCTGACGGCCATTGTCGCCGTCGCGACCGTTGGCTTCACCAGTCTGTCCGGGTGCGCCTCACTGAACAACACGGAGCGCGGCGCTGTCGTAGGCGCGGGGACGGGTGCGGCGGTGGGTGCGGCGGTTGGAAGCCGGACCGGGTCCACGGCCCGGGGTGCCATCATCGGCGCGGTGGTCGGCGGCGCGGCGGGCGCCGTCATCGGGCGGCAGATGGACCGGCAAGCGCGGGAGATCGATCAGAACGTCGAGGGTGCCACGGTAGAGCGCATCGGCGAGGGGATCGCCGTGACCTTCGAGTCGGGCATCCTGTTCCCCTTCAACTCCACGGAGCTGTACCCCGCCGGGCGCGAGAACCTGCGGAAGCTGGCGGACATCCTGGCGCGGAACCCGGAGAGCGAGGTGCTGATCGTCGGTCACACGGACAACGTGGGGAGCGACGCCTACAACCTCGACCTGTCGCGGCGCCGGGCCCAGGCGGCGGCGAGCTACCTCGCTTCGAACGGGGTGACCTACGGCCGCATCCGCACCGAGGGCCGGGGCGAGATGGAGCCCATCGCCTCCAACAGCACCGATGCGGGGCGCCAGCAGAACCGGCGCGTGGAGGTGGCGATCTTCGCCAGTGCGCAGTACCGCGAGCGGATCCTGCGGGAGAGCCGCCAGCCGTAAGCGGTTGATCGGACAGGTTTTCGCCCCCGGCGTCCAGTTCGGATACCGGGGGCGTTTCTTTGTGCTTCGGGGGCTCTAGCGCGCCGCCCCGGAGTGAGCCCCACGGTACTGCTGTGGGTCTCACTCCGCACGACTTTTCATGGGTACGGCGGTGCACCCCCCACCCCCGGCCCCTCCCCCACAAGTGGGGAGGGGAGCACGACAGCAACAGGTACGGGCGTCGTTGTCGCCTCTCGCGGGAGAAGAGCGGAGGTGGGGGGCCTGCGTCGGAAGGCGGATGTCTGAGGGAGCGCAGCGACCGAGTTCGCATTTCCAGAGCAGGCCCCCCGCCGGAGCGCATCCGACACCCCGATCCCACCCCACCAAGCCCCTCCCTATCTTGCCAGCACTTCCAGCAGCAGCCGCGCAGCCAGCTTCGCGGTGCGGCCGTCGGGGTCGTGCGGGGGCGCGGTCTCCATGATGTCCACTGCGACCAGGCGGGGGTCCGAGACGATGGTCTTCACCAGGGCGATCATCTCCCGGGAGGTCAGGCCGCCGGGCCCGGCGGCGCTCACCCCGGGGGCGAAGGCCGCGTCGGCGGTGTCCATGTCGATGCTCAGGTAGAGCGCGTCGGCCCCGCTGGTGACCGTGTAGAGAGCCGCCTTGGCGGCGCGGGCGGCCCCGTGCGCCTCGATGTCGTCCACGGTGGTGAGCCGGATCCCCTGCGCCTCCGCCCAGTCCAGGTAATGGCGGGAGTTGGCCCAGGGGCGGATCCCGATCATCGCGACGCCGCTCCCGGACAGGATCGGCGTCTCCAGGGCGCGGCGGAACGGGGTACCGCTGCTGAGCGACTGCTCGTCGTCGTACTCGCGCACGTCCAAGTGCGCGTCCAGGGTGACCAGCGCCAGCCGCATCTCCGGCCGTGCCGCCGCCAGCCCGCGGATCAACGACCCCGTGATCCCATGGTCGCCGCCCAGGAAGACCGGCCGCGCCCCGGCGGCGAACACCCGGCGCGCCGCCTCCTCGATCCGGGCGTGCGCCACC
>DATAAL010000072.1:0-2148 GCA_036260145.1 Longimicrobiaceae bacterium
CCGGCGCCAGCTCCTCCACCAGCCGATCGAAGGGCACGTCCTGGTGCGCGAAGGCGCCCAGCGTCGCCTCCCGCACCCGCCACAGCACCTCCCGCCCGCTCGGACGCCCCACGAGCTCGGCGCGCAGGACGAGCGTGTTGACGAAGAAGCCGATCAGCCCCTCCAGCTCCACCCGGTTCCGCCCGGCGATCGCCGTCCCGACGCTCAGCTCCTCCTCCCCCGAGTAGCGGGCCAGGAGGAGCTGCCAGGCGGCCAGGAAGGCCATGAACGGGGTGACCCCCTCCCGGAGGCAGAGCGCCCGCACCGCCCGCGAGTCCTCTACAGAGAGGTGGAAGTGGCGCGTCGCCCCCCGGGCGCTCGGCGCGGCGGGGCGCGGGTGGTCCGTCGGGAGGTCCAGCGTCGGCGGGGCACCCGCGAGCCGGTGGCGCCAGTAGGCGAGCTGCTCCTCCAGCCGCGCGCCGGTGAGCCACTCCCGCTGCCAGGCGGCGAAGTCGGCGTACTGCACCTGCGGCTCCGGGAGCGGGGAGGGGCGCCCCTCCGCGAAGGTCCGGTACAGGGTGGAGAGCTCCCCCACCAGGAGCCCCGTGCTCCACCCGTCGGCGACGATGTGGTGCACGTTGAGGAGCACCCCCCGGTCCTCCTCGCCGATCCGCAGCAGCGTGGCGCGCAGGAGCGGCCCCCGCCGCAGGTCGAAGGGGCGCATGGCGTCCCGGTCGGCCAGCCGCTGCATCTCCGCCTCGCGCGCCGGGCCCGCCAGACCGCGGAGGTCAATCTCCGGGAGGGGGAGGCCGCGGAGGGGGAGGATGATCTGCACCGCCTCCCCGTCCACCTCGCCGAAGACGGTGCGGAGCACCTCGTGGCGCCGGACGATCTCCGAGAGGGCCCGCTCCAGCGCCCCAGTGTCCAGCGCGCCCCGCAGCCGGAGCGGGAAGGGCATGTTGTAGGTGGGGTTCCCCGGGTCCAGCTGCTCCACGAACCAGAGGCGCTGCTGCGCGAAGGAGAGGGGGAGCGGCCGGTCCCGCGGGACGCGGCGGATCCCGTCCGGGGAGGCCGGCCGACCTTCCCACCCGGAGAGCCTCTCGCGGAGGAGGAGGCGCGACGTAGGGGAGAGCGCTCCCCCCCCCGCGGGGTCTCCCTGCGCGGGGGGGGCGCTCGCCACCCGCTCCGCCAGCGCGGCAACCGTCGGCGCCTCGAAGAGCGCGCGCAGCGGGAGCTCGACCCCGAATGCCTCCCGCACCCGGGAGACCACCCGGGTGGCCAGGAGCGAGTGCCCACCGAGGGCGAAGAAGTCGTCGTGGGCGCCCACCCGCTCGCGCTTCAGCACCTCCGCGAAGATCCCCGCCAGCCGCTCCTCCGCCGGGGTGCGTGGCGCCGTGTAGACTTCCGCGGACGCCGCCTCGGGGGCGGGGAGGGCGTGCCGGTCGGTCTTCCCCGTGGGGGTTAGCGGGAGGGCGTCCAGCACCACCAGGGCGGAGGGGACCATGTACTCCGGGAGCTCCCCCCGGAGGTGCGCCCGCAGCTCCGCCGGGTCGAGCCCCTCCCCGGCGGCGGGCGCCACGTACCCCACCAGCCGCTCCTCCCCGGGCGCGTCCTCCCGCGCCACCACTGCGGCCTCCCGGACACCCGGGCGCCGCAGGAGCGCGGCCTCCACCTCCCCGGGCTCGATGCGGAAGCCGCGGATCTTGACCTGCGCGTCGGTCCGGCCCAGGAACTCCATCCCCCCGTCCGCCCGCCAGCGGACCCGGTCCCCCGTCCGGTACAGCCGCGCCCCCGACCGGCCGGAGAACGGGTCCGGGACGAACCGCTCCGCGGTGAGGTCCGGGCGGCCCAGGTACCCCCGCGCCACCCCCGCCCCACCGATCCACAGCTCCCCCGGCACCCCCGGGGGGAGCGGGCTCCCCGCCGCGTCGCACACGTACAGCCGCACGCCCCCCAGCGGCGCGCCGATCCGGTGCCCCCCCGTCTCCCCCTCCCCCGGGACCCGGTAGGCGGTGGCCAGGACGGTGGCCTCAGTGGGTCCGTACAGCACCTGCGTCTCCGCCGCGGGGAAGGCCCCCCGCATCTCGTCGAGGAGCTCCGCGGGGACCCGGTCCCCCCCGACGAAGGCGCGGCGGAGGCCGCGCGGGGACTCCCCCGCGCCCCGGGAGG
>DATAAL010000073.1:0-3473 GCA_036260145.1 Longimicrobiaceae bacterium
AGGATTGCTGCAGGGACGGGAAGTGCTCCGGCGACATGGACTGCTGCCGGGGGACGGACCACGCACAGCACGGAGCCCCGCCGGCCTCCCGGCCGTAGCGACGGCGCTCCACGTCCAGCCTGAAGGAACGCCCGCTCCGGGACCTCCGGGGCGGGCGTTCGCGTCACGCCCGAACCCAGTGGTTCGGAAAGCAGTTCAGCCGTGGCCTATTCCCGCCCCATCCCGAGCTGCCGCAGCTTCTTCTGCAGGCTCTGCCGGTGCAGCCCCAGCGCCCGCGCGGCGGCGGACACGTTCCCCCCGCTCCGCTCCAGCGCCGCCTCCAGGAAGGCCCGTTCCCACGCCTCCACCGCCCGCTCCCGCGCCTCGACGAAGGGGAGACCCGCCAGCGCCGCGTCCACCGGCCGGAGCGTCCCCGAGGCCCCCGCCACCTGCGGGGGAAGGTCCCCGGGCTCGATCCTCTCCCCCTCGACGAGCACCGTGGCCCGCTCCAGGGCGTTGCGCAGCTCCCGGACGTTCCCTGGCCAGTCGTAGGCGAGCAGGGAGAGACGCGCCCGCTCCGACAGCTCCCGGGGGGGGAGGTGGTGCCGGGCCGCCATCTCGGCCAGGAAGTGCGCTGCCAGCGCGGGGATGTCCTCGCGCCGCTCCCGGAGCGGGGGGAGGTGCAGGTGGATGACCCGCAGGCGGTAGAGCAGGTCCTCCCGGAAGCTCCCCTCCGCCACCCTCTGCTCCAGGGGCTGGTGGGTGGCGGCGACCACCCGCACGTCCACGGCGACCGGGCGGTTGGCGCCGACCCGGGTGACCTGGCGCTCCTCCAGGGCGCGGAGGAGCTTGGCCTGCGCGGGGGGGGCCAGGTCCCCCACCTCGTCCAGGAAGAGCGTCCCGCCACCCGCGGCCTCGAACCTCCCCTCCCGGTCGCGGTCCGCCCCGGTGAACGCCCCCTTCAGGTGTCCGAAGAGCTCGCTCTCCACCAGCTCCCCGGGGAGCGCCGAGCAGTTCAGGGCGACGAAGGGCCCGCCGCGGCGCCGGCTCTCGCCGTGGATAGCCCGCGCCACCACCTCCTTCCCCGTCCCGCTCTCTCCGGTGATCAGCACCGTGGCGTCGGTGGGGGCGGCGCGGCGGACCACGCGCGCTACCTCCCGCAGCGCCGGGGACCGGCCGAGCAGCCCGGGGAGGTCGCCGCCCAGCTCCTCGCGCAGCCGCCGGTTCTCCGCGCGGAGCGCCAGCACCTCGTGCGCGCGGCGGACGACGGCACGGATCTCCTCGTTGTCGAAGGGCTTGGGGACGTAGTCGTACGCACCCAGCTTCAGGGCGCGCACCGCGGTCCGCTCGTCGCCGTGCGCCGTCATCAGCACGAAGAGTGTCCCGGGGTGGCGGGCGCGCACCTCCTCCAGGAGCTGCATCCCGTCCATCGCCGGCATGCTCAGGTCCGAGAGGACCAGGTCGGCGGGCTCCTCCTCCAGCGCCGCCAGGGCGGCGGGGGCGTGCTCCGCCTCCCGCACCGCGTGCCCCTCGCTCTCCAGGAGCTCGGCCAGCGAGAAGCGGATCGCCCGCTCGTCGTCCACCACCAGGATCCTCATGCCGGGATCAGCCACTCCCGGACCTGCGCCGCCGTGAGGTTGGCGCCACAGAGCACGGTGGCCACCCGCTCTCCGGCGAAGCGCTCCCCGTGCGCCAGCGCCGCGGCCACCCCCGCCGCGCCGGCCGGCTCCACCAGCAGCCCCAGCCCGTCGAACACAAGGCGCATCGCTTCGACCGTCGTCGGGTCGTCCACCAGCAGGACGTCGTCCACCACCCCCTCCAGCGTGGCGAGCGCCTCGGGGACGGGGACGCGCACCGCGATCCCGTCGGCGATGGTGTCCGCGCGCTCGGTCTCCACCACCGCGCCGCTCCGCCAGGAGCGCTCCATGGCGGGCGCCCCCGACGCGCACACCCCGACGATGCGGACTTCCGGGCGGTGGGCCCGGAGCCAGTGTCCCACCCCCGCCAGCAGCGCCCCGTTGCCGAGCGGGACGAGCACCGTGTCCAGCCCGTCCGGCCAGCGGGCCAGCTCCACGCCGATGGTGCCGGCCCCCTCGGAGATGGCGGGCTCGCGCCCGTCCTCCAAGAAGCGCACCCCCTCCTGCTCCGCGAAGTCGCGCGCCGCCGCCTTGGCCGCGTCGAAGTCACTCCCGGAGAGCCGCACCTCCGCGCCCAGGGCCCGCATCCGCTCCACCTTGAGGGGGTTCGCCGTCGTGGCGGCGAATACGGTCAGCGGGATCCCCCGTGCACGGGCAGCGTAGGCCAGCCCCTGCCCGAAGTTCCCGGCGGAGGCGCACACCAGCGGCTCCCCGCGGCCGAGCCCGCGGACGAAGAAGTCGGCGCCGCGCCCCTTGAAGGAGCGGATGGGGTTGACCGTCTCCACCTTGACCACCAGCTCGCACCCCAGCCGCTCCGTGAGCGGCTCGGCCAGGAACTGCGGGGTGTCCAGGAACACAGGATCGATCTCGCGGGCAGCTTCCTCGATCCGCTCCAGCGAGAGCCGCGGAGAGACCGGGGGTGTCTGCATACCCGGTCCTCAGCCCAGGGAGTGCGCGGGGAGCGGCGCCGGCCTCCCCGCCTCCGCCCTCGGCGCGCTCTCCGGGATGCGCAGCAGGAACTCCGCCCCGCCCCCCGGCGCATCGCCCACCTGCACCGTCCACCCCTCCTCCCGCGCCAGCCGCCGCACCACCGCCAGCCCCAGCCCGGTGCTCCCCGTCCCGCTGTGGAACGGCTCCCAGATCCGCTCCCGCTCCTCCCGGGGGATCCCCGGCCCCGCGTCGCGCACCCGGACCTCGACAGCTCCGTCCGCCTCTTCCGCCGCGAGCTGCACCGTCCCCCCGGAGCGGGAGTGCGCCACGGCGTTGAGGAGGAGGTTGAGGAGGATCTGGGCGAGCGTCTCCCGGGAGAGGCGCACCGTGACCCCGCCCCCGGAGGCCGCCAGGCGCACGCCGGCCTTCTCCGCGCGGGCGCCGACCAGGAGGAGGAGGTCCTCAAAGAGGGTGTCCAGCGCCGTGGGCGCCGGGGGGGTGGAGGTGCGCGGGCTCCGCTTCGCCACCCCCAGGAGGTTGGCGACCAGGCGCTCCACCCGCCCCACCTCCTCCAGGATCACCCCGGCGTAGCGCCGGCGGCGCGGCTCGTCGATCTCCTCCTCGGCCAGCCGCTGCGCCAGCGAGCGCACCCCGGTGAGCGGGTTGCGGATCTCGTGCGCCAGCGAGGCGGTCAGCTCCCCCAGCACCGCCAGGCGCTCCCCCTCGGCGGCGCCCGCGGCCAGCTCCCCGCTCCGGCTGGCGCGCACCTCGATGTCGTAGAAGCGGAGGTACGCCACCCCGACGAAGACGAAGAGCTGGATCCAGATCATCAGCAGCGGCATCACGTGGATCCCGAACTTCTGCTCCGACAGGAAGCTCCCCAGGATCGCGAAGGGGAGGGCGAGGTAGAGGGGGACCAGCACCCAG
>DATAAL010000074.1:0-3004 GCA_036260145.1 Longimicrobiaceae bacterium
CCCCGGTCCGGGCCCGGACCGGGGTGCGCCCCAGGTCGTCCCCCTCGCCGCGGCCGCGTGCGGGGAGCCGGGCGACGAACCCGAATCCGGCCCGGGAGGGCCGAGCGAGACTCGACACCCATGAAGAACCGAACCCTGCGCGCCGCGGCCGGAGCCGCCAGCGTGCTCGCCCTCGCCGCCACGCACCCGGGATCTGCCGGAGCGCAGGAGCGGCCCCTCCCCACCCACGTGGAGGACACGGTGGTGGTGACCGCCCGGCGCTATCCCTCGCTCCGCACCGAGGTCCCGCAGAAGATCGAGGTGATCACCGGGCGCGACATCCGCCGCAGCGCCGCCGACGAGATCACCGACCTGCTGAAGGAGCAGGCGGCGGTGGACGTGGTCCAGTATCCCGGGCTCCTCTCCGGGATCGGGATCCGCGGCTTCCGCCCGGAGTTCAGCTGGATCAACCAGCGCACCCTGATCCTGATCGACGGGCGCCCGGCCGGGATCACCAACCTGGCCACGGTCGACCTGAACGCCGTGGAGCGGGTGGAGGTCCTCAAGGGTCCTGCCGCCTCGCTGTACGGCTCCAGCGCCATGGGCGGGGCCGTCAACCTCATCACCCGCCGCTCGACGGGCGCGCTGCACGGAGGCGCCTCCGCGGCGTACGGGAGCTGGGAGACGCTGGACCTGAGCGCCCACGTGGGCGGGAGCCTCACCGACCGGGTGGACACCGACCTGAGCATCTCCCGCTTCTCCCGCGGCGAGGACTACCGCGTGGGGGAGGGGAACCTGTTCCGCGGCTGGGTGGGGAGCGAGCAGGCGGTCAAGATCTTCGCCGACGCGAGGCGGGAGCCGGTGGCCGAGGGCGGGGACGGGGTCGTCCGGCCCAACACGCGGTACGGCTACCGGTCGGGGACCGGGCGGCTGGGTGTCCGGCTCACCGGGGCGCTGCGCGCGGACGTGCGGGGGGCGGTCTTCCACGCCGACGACGTGGAGGGCCCCGGGGACCTGTACAGCTCCTTCGACCCAGGGACGCGCAAGAACCTGGGGCGGAGGACGGGGGAAGTCTCCCTCGGCGGTACGCTGGGCCGCCACACCCCCCTGTTCCGTGCCTTCGCCGGCCGGGAGGAGACGGAGTACTTCGACACCTACGCCGAGGACCCCTACGTGAGCTTCACGAGCGAGGTCGACTCCTGGGGCGTCCAGCTCCAGGACGCCGTCCGTATCGGGGCGCACACGGTCACCGCCGGGGCCGACCTCACCGCCCTGGGCTCCTCCTCGGGCGCCTTCTCCGGCCCGGGAGTCCGCCGTGCGCCCTTCAGCCCGGACGCGGGGGTCGCCTCGGCGGCGGTCTTCGCCGAGGGGAAGCTCTCCCTGCTCCGCGGGCGGGTGACCGCCACCGCCGGCGGGCGCCTCGACCACACCACGCTGGAGATCCGGGAGACCCCGCTGCGCACCGACCTCCGGCCGGGGGAGGAGGACTTCTCCGTCTTCAGCCCCAGCGCGGGGCTCCAGTACACCCCGGCGGAGGGGGTGCGGCTCCACGCCACCGTGGGGAGGGCCTTCGTGACGCCGGACGCCCTCTTCAAGGCCGGGCTGGGCCTCACCCGCACCTCCGCCGGGACCGCGAACATCACGCTCGGCAACCCGGAGCTGGACCCGGAGCGCTCGTGGAGCTGGGATACCGGGATCGGCTTCTCCCGGCCGCGGCTGGGGCTGGATGCGGACGTCACCTACTTCCACACCCGGGTGGAGGACCGGATCTCCACCGTGTCGGCGTCCTTCCCGGCGGCGGCCCGCCCCCGCACCGCCGAGGGGGTGCCGGTGGGCTCCGTGACCACCTGGGTCAACGCCAACCGGGCGCGGATGGAGGGGATCGAGTGGCGCCTGGGGTACGACCTGGGCGCGCTCGCCGGCTCCCGGTACTCGCTGCGCCTCTTCGCCAACGCCACGCACTACCTGAACCGGGAGGAGACGACACGCTCGGTCCAGGTGGACGCGGCGCGGTTCACCGGTCGCACCGACTTCCGCCCCGAGGAGGTGGTGGGGGCGCTGGTGTTCGGGGCGGCGACCGATCGGGACATCTTCAACGTGGCCAACGCCACGCTCAACTACGGGGTGGAGTTCGACGACCTGGAGCGCTTCAGCACCCGTCTCACGGGGCGGTACGTGGGGGAGCGGCTGGACGTGGACTTCTCGGACTTCTCCCGGGTCTCGGACATCGAGTACCCGGCGTTCATGACGCTGGACCTGGTCTCCACGGTGCGGCTGGCGGAGCGGTACTCGGTGTCGGTGATCGTGGACAACCTGACGGACGAGAACTACTACGAGAAGCGGGGGTTCAACCTGCCGGGGCGGCAGGTGCGGCTGCGTCTCTCGGCGGACTTCTGAGGTTTGACGGAGTGGTCCCGACGGGCGGGTCGGTCGCGTCGGGGCCACTGATCTCCTCGCGACCGCGGAAGACTTCCAAGCCCACTTTCGCGCTCCCCCGCTCCCGTGCATTCTTTCCTCATGCAATACCGCTCCCCCGTCTCGCTTCGTCCCCTCCTCCTCGCCGCCGGGATGCTGACGGCGGTGCGGGCGCCCCTGCGCGCGAAGGGGACGGAGGAGGAGCTGCGCTCGGCCACGGCGTTCTACCCGCTGGTGGGGCTCGGCATCGGACTCCTCCCGGCGGCGGTCCTCCTGGCCCCTCTCCCCTCCCTGATGGGCGCGGTGCTGGCGCTGGCCGTATGGACCGTGGCGGCGGGGGCGAGCCTCCTGGACGGGTGGGCGCACTGCTGCGACGCCGCCTTCGCGCCCCCGCTGGAGGAGGAGGAGGCCACGCGCCAGCGGCGTCTGGCGATCCTCCGGGACCCGCGCGTGGGGGTGTTCGGCGTGGCGGGCGTGGCGCTCCTCCTCCTCGCCAAGTGGAGCGCGCTGGTCTACGCGCCCCCCCTCGCTCCGCTGGTGGCGGCGCCGGTCGCGCGCTGGACCCTGGTGCACACCCTGCGCGCCCACCCCCCCCCCCGCCGGGACGGGC
>DATAAL010000075.1:0-4330 GCA_036260145.1 Longimicrobiaceae bacterium
GCCACCACCACGGGCCGCTCCCCGGCCGCGTCACCCGTTTGGGCGGACCCCCGTCCGCCCACGAGAAGCACCGTGACAAGGGCGGCGAGCAGCGGCGGGATCCGTCGGTGCAGCAGGCAGTTACGTGATGGATGTGCGCCCGAAGGGGCGGGACCCATGGCAGTATCGTGCGCTGCTCCGCGCCAGCCCGGCCCCCCGCCCGGGGGGACACGCCCAGACCAGGCTGTTGCGGTTCCAGAGAGCCGTCTCATGAAGCCACCCGCGCCCGCCGCAGCAGCTCCCGCACATACTCCGTGGCCGGAGACGCGAGCAGCACCTCCGGCGCCGCTACCTGTTCGATCCGCCCCCCGCGCAGCACGGCGATCCGGTCCGCCAGGAGCAGCGCCTCGTGCAGGTCGTGCGTCACCAGCACGGTGGTGATCCCCAGCTCCCCCCGCAGCGCCCCGAAAGTGTCCTGCAGCTCCGCGCGGGTGATGGCGTCCAGCGCGCCGAAGGGCTCGTCCAGGAGGACCAGGGAGGGACGGGCCGCCAGGGCGCGCGCGATCGCCACCCGCTGCCGCTGCCCGCCGGAGAGCTCGCGGGGATAGCGGCGCGCGAAGGCGTCCGGGGGGAGCCCCACGAGCGCCAGCGCCTCCGCCGCCCGTGCCTCCGCGTCCGCCTCGCCACGCAGCCAGGGGACGGTCGCCGCGTTGCGGAGTACCGTCCAGTGGGGGAGGAGGCCCCCGTCCTGCTGCACGTACCCGATCCTCCGCCGCAGGGCGATGGGGTCCAGCTCCCGCACCTCCCCCCCCTCCACCCGCACGCTCCCCGCGTCCGGCTCCACCATCCGGTTGAAGCAGCGGAGGAGCGTGCTCTTCCCCGAGCCGCTCTCCCCCACCAGCGCCACGCACTCCCCCGGCCCCACCTGCAGCGATACCCCGTCCAGCGCGGTGACCCCGCCGAAGCGCTTGACCACGCCCTCCGCCCGGAGCGCGGAGCTGTCCCTGTCGGATTCGGGTGAGGAGGTCATGGGTAGCAGGGCGCGTCGGCGTCGGTGGAGGCAGCGCCGCAGCGGGCCGGGAGAGCGTGCAGGCTCCGGTAGGGGTACAGTTCCTGCCCGGGGCGTGAGACCGTGGCGCGGGTGCCTTTCGCACCGTAGCTTAATCTCCGCCCGCCCGCGTCGCAAAACTCCCCACGTCGCGCCCGATGACCCAGGACACGCTTGTTCCCGCTCCGGTCGAGCGGATCGCCGGGATGCTCGCGGAGGCGCGCGAGCGGACCCTCCTCCTCATCGCTCCGCTCTCCGAGGTGGAGCTCCGGACGCAGTACAACCCCCTGATGGGCCCGATCCTCTGGGACCTGGGGCACATCGCGCACTTCGAGGAGCTCTGGCTCCTCCGGAACCTGGAGGGCCCGGTGGAGTTCGGGGAGATGCCGGGGATGTTCAACCCCTTCGAGCACCCCCGCCGGGTGCGCGGGGAGCTCCGGCTCCCCTCCCTGGCCGGGACGCTGGAGATCCTGGCGGACACCCGGCGGCGGGTGCTGGACCGCCTCCCGCTCCTGAACCCGGACTCCGGCGACCCGCTCCTGCGCGACGGGTACGTGTTCCGGATGGTGGCCCAGCACGAGTACCAGCACGACGAGACCATCCTCCAGGCGCTCCAGCTCAAGGGTGGGGAGCCGTACCGCGCCCCCCGGGGGTGGAACGTCCCCGAGCCGCACTGGACGCCGGGAGGGATGGTGCGCTTCCCGGGCGGGGAGGTGTGGATCGGCACGTCGGACCGGAGCGCGGCGTACGACAACGAGCGCCCGCGCCACCCGATGACCCTCCCCCCCTTCGAGATCGACGTGACCCCGGTGACCAACGGGGCGTACCTGGAGTTCGTGGAGGCCGGGGGGTACGTGGAGCGGCGCTGGTGGTCGGACGCCGGGTGGGCCTGGGTGCGGGAGACGGGGGCGCAGGCCCCGCTGTTCTGGGAGCGCGCGGGAGGGGAGTGGCGGGTGCGGACGATGGACCGGGTGGCCCCGCCGGACCCCCGCCGGCCGGTGTGCCACGTCTGCTGGCACGAGGCCGAGGCGTTCGCGCGCTGGGCCGGGAAGCGCCTCCCCACCGAGGCCGAGTGGGAGGCCGCCGCGTCGTGGGATCCGGCCACCGGGACCCAGCGCCTCTACCCCTGGGGGGACGAGCCCCCCACCCGGGAGCACGCCAACCTGGACCAGCTCGCCTTCGAGACCGCCCCGGTCGGCGCCTACCCGCGCAACCTCTCCCCCCTCGGGTGCTACGGGATGATCGGGGACGTGTGGGAGTGGACTGCCAGCGACTTCGTAGGCTACCCGGGGTTCGAGGTCTTCCCCTACCCCGAGTACTCGCAGGTCTTCTTCGGGAGCGAGTACAGGGTGCTGCGGGGCGGATCGTGGGCCACCCGGCCGGGGGCCGTCCGCAACACCTTCCGCAACTGGGACTACCCCATCCGCCGCCAGATCTTCAGCGGCTTCCGGTGCGCGGCCGATGCCTGACGCCGCGCGCGTTACCGCCGGGCCGCCCGCCTCCGGGATCCTCGCCGAGCTGCGAGAGGGGCTGTCGCGCCCGCAGAAGGAGCTCCCGCCCAAGTACTTCTACGACGTGCGGGGGTCGGAGCTGTTCGAGGCCATCACCCGCCTCCCCGAGTACTATCTGACCCGCACCGAGCGCGCCCTGCTGGAGCGGTGGATGCCGGCGTGGATGGACGCGCTGCGCCCCCGCTCCCTGGTGGAGCTGGGGGCGGGGAGCGCCGCCAAGACCCGCATCGTGCTGGACGCCATGCGGGCGGCCGGGAGCGCCGAGCGGTACGTCCCGGTGGACGTCAGCGCCGAGTTCCTGGCCGGGACCGCCGAGCGCCTGCGCGCCGAGTACCCGGGGGTGGAGGTGGTCCCCGCCGTGGCCGACATCTCCGCGGAGTTCCACCTCCCGCGCGACCTCCCGCGGCCGACGCTGCACGCCTTCCTGGGAAGCACCCTGGGCAACTTCGCGCCCGCCGAGGCCGTCGCCCTCCTGGGGCACGTTCGCCGGGCGATGGCGGAGGGGGACCGCTTCCTCCTGGGGGTGGACCTCCGCAAGGAGCCGGCGCGGATCGAGGCGGCGTACAACGATGCGGCGGGGGTCACCGCGGAGTTCAACCGCAACATGCTGCGGGTGCTGAACCGGGAGGCGGGAGCGGACTTCGACGTGGACGCCTACGAGCACCGGGCCTTCTACAACCGCCGGGAGCACCGGATCGAGATGCACCTGGTGGCCTCGCGGCCGCAGGCGGTGACCGTCCCCGGCGTCGGCACCATCCGGCTGTACGCCGGAGAGTCGATCCGCACCGAGATCAGCTGCAAGCACGACCGGGCGAGCATCGCCGCGATGTTCTCCGCCGCCGGGCTGGCCGTGGCGGAGTGGGAGACCGACCCCGAGGGGCTGTACGCCCTGGTCCTGGCCCGTCCCGTCGACCGGGGGAGAGCGGAGGCGACCCCGCCCGTCCCACTCCCTCACCCCGACCCCGCGCCTCCGCCGTGGCCGTAGCGCTCCGCGGGCCCCTCCCCCTCTCCGCGCTCGCCAGCGACCTCCGCGCCCGCGCCTTCGGAATGGGCGGGGGCGCCCTGGCGCGTCCACGGCGGATCGGGGTGGAGGTGGAGTTGATCGTCCTGGCCGCGGACACGCACGCCCCGGTCCCCATCCCCGCGGACGAGGGCCTCTCCTCGCTCCGCCTCCTGCGGCGCTTCGGTGCGCGGCGCGGGTGGACGGAGCGGTTCTCCCCGTACGGTCCTCCCTGCTTCGTCCTCCCCGACGGGGGGGTGGTCTCCTTCGAGCCGGGAGGGCAGATCGAGCTGAGCGCGGCACCCTCGGCCTCGGCCTCGGCGCTCCTGGCCTCCGTCCGCGCGACCGTCCTCGCCCTGCGCGCCGCCGCCCGGGAGGAGGGGATCGAGATCCTCAGCACGGGGATCGACCCGCACAATCCGGTGGAGGAGGTCCCGCTCCAGCTCCGCGGGCCGCGCTACGGACGCATGGCCGAGTACTTCGCGGCCATCGGGCCCCAGGGCGCGCGGATGATGCGGCAGACGGCCTCCATCCAGGTCAGCCTGGACTGGGAGGGGGAGACCCCGCTCCGCTGGCGGGTGCTCAACGCCGCCGCCCCCTACCTGGTGGCCATCTTCGCCAACTCCCCGACCTACGCGGGAGCGCCCACCGGGCACCGCAGCATCCGCGCGCACGCCTGGCGGGAGCTGGATACGGCCCGCACCGGGGTCTTCCGCTGCACGGGGGACGCGGCGGCGGAGTACCTGACCTTCGCCCTGGCGGCCCCGGCGATCCTCCGGGGCGGGGACGGGG
>DATAAL010000076.1:0-2001 GCA_036260145.1 Longimicrobiaceae bacterium
CGAGCTGCCGGCGCCGCTGCCGTTCCGCAACTACGTGGCGCAGGCGCGGCTGGGGGTGAGCCGCGCGGAGCACGAGGCGTACTTCCGCGAGCTGCTGGGCGACGTGGACGAGCCGACGGCGCCGTTCGGGCTGATGGACGCATGGGGCGACGGGTCCGGGATCGTCGAAGCGAGGCAGGCGGTGGACGGGGGGCTGGCGGCGCGGCTGCGGGAGAGTGCGCGTCGGCTGGGGGTGAGCGCGGCGAGCGTGTTCCACGTGGCGTGGGCGCAGGTCCTGGCGCGAGCGTCGGGGCGCGGCGACGTGGTCTTCGGCACCCTCCTGTTTGGCCGGATGCAGGGCGGCGAGGGCTCGGACAGGGCGCTCGGACCGTTCATGAACACGCTCCCGGTCCGGGTGCCTCTCGGGTCCGGGGGCGCGGAGTCGAGCGTTCGCGGGATGCACCGGCGGCTGGCGGAGCTGCTGCGGCACGAGCACGCCTCGCTGGCGCTGGCGCAGCGCTGCAGCGGAGTGGAGGCTCCGGCCCCGCTGTTCACGGCGGCGCTGAACTACCGCCACGCCGGGACGGGGAGGCAGGCGCTCCGCTCGGGCCCGGACCGGGCGCCGGTGGCGATGCAGCGCATCGGCGGGGTGGAGCGCACCAACTACCCGGTCACCCTGACGGTGGACGACCGGGGCGAGGCGTTCGGGCTCAAGGCGCAGGTGCCGGCCTCGGTGGGACCGGAGCGCGTGTGCGCGATGGTGCACCGGGCGCTGGAGGGGCTGGTGGCGGCGCTGGAGGAGGCTCCCGGCCGCGCGGTGCGGCACATCGAGGTGCTCCCGCCGGCGGAGCGGGCGCGCGTTCTGGAGGAGTGGAACACGACGGGGGCGGCGTACCCCGGCTCCTCGTGCCTGCACGAGCTGTTCGAGGCGCAGGTCCGACGCACCCCCGGCGCGGCGGCGGTGGTCTTCGAGGGCCGGGTGCTCACCTACGCGGAGCTGAACCGGCGGGCCAACCGGCTGGCGCACCACCTGAGGGCGCGTGGGGTAGGGCCCGACGTGCGGGTGGGGGTGTGCGTGGAGCGCGGCCTGGAGATGATGGAGGCCCTTCTGGGGGTGCTCAAGGCGGGCGGGGCCTACGTGCCGCTGGACCCGGACTACCCCACCGAGCGGCTGGGCTACATGCTGGCCGACAGCGAGCCGGCGGTCCTGCTGAGCCAGGCTGCACTGGTGGAGCGATTCGAGGGGAGCACGGTACCCGTGGTGGCGCTCGACGGGGAGGCGAGCTCATGGGGGGAGCTGGCGGAGACGAACCCGGAGCGGGCGGGGCTCGGGCCGGATCACCTGGCGTACGTGATCTACACCTCGGGCTCGACGGGGCGGCCCAAGGGGGTGATGGTGGCGCACCGGGGAGTGGTCAACCTCCTCTGGTCGATGCGGCGCACCTTGGGCATGGCGCCGACGGACCGGCTCCTGGCGGTGACGACCCTGGCCTTCGACATCTCCGTGCTGGAGCTCTTCCTCCCGCTGATCTGCGGGGCGCGCGTGGAGATCCTCGACCGAGCGGCGGGCTCGGAGCCGGCCCTCCTGCGGGAGGCGATCCTCGCCTGCCCGGGGACGGTGCTGCAGGCGACTCCAGCGACGTGGCGCCTGCTGGTCGACGCCGGGTGGAGCGGGGGGGAGGCGCTGCGCGCCCTCAGCGGCGGCGAGGCGCTCCCGGGCGAGCTGGCGGCGCGGGTGCGGGAGCGGGTCGCGGGGCTGTGGAACGTCTACGGCCCCACGGAGACGACGATCTGGTCTTCGGCGGAGCCGGTGGGGAGCGGGCCCACGGGAGAGCGGGGCTACGTCCCGATCGGGCGGCCGGTGGCGAACACGAGGCTCTACGTGCTGGACGGGGCGGGCGAGCCGGTGCCGGCGGGAGTGGCGGGGGAGCTGTACGTGGGCGGGGCGGGTCTGGCGCGCGGCTACCGGAACCGGCCGGAACAGACGGCTGAGCGCTTCGTGCCGGACGGGTTCAGCGGGGA
>DATAAL010000077.1:0-7501 GCA_036260145.1 Longimicrobiaceae bacterium
AGTCCACCTCGACGCGGAGCTGGCGCAGCTCCGCGCGGGAGGCGACGTCCCTGCGGGCCTGCACCCCGCTCCAGAACGTCCACCCGGCCAGCGCCAGCGCGGCCAGGGAGAGGAGCAGGGCCAGGGCGCCCGTGGGGGAGCGGCGGGAGCGTGGTTGCACGGGTCTCGTGGAGTTGAAGACCTGGGGATCGGCGTCGGTGCGGCGTGGGCGCGGGAGGGGCTCCGGCTCGGTGTCGTCCTCCCGCCCGGCGATGCGGACCGCCACCGCGGTGTAGTTGTCGTCGGGGCCGCGCTCCTCCACCCGGCGCCGGATGATCTCGCACACCGCGGCGGCGCCCGGGGCGGCCATCGCCTCCCCCAGCTCGTCCAGCCGGGTGGCCTTGGACACCCCGTCGGACACCAGGAGGTACGTCCACCCGGGGCGGAGGGGGATCCAGGTGGCGTCCGCCTCCCCGCCGCGCCCCACCGCCCGCTGCAGGCGGTTGGCGCCCTCGGCCTCGGTGATCTCGTCCAGTCCGATCTCCCCCGCCTCCCAGCGGGCGAAGGCCGGGGTGTGGTCGCGGCTCTCCAGCCGGACGGTGCTGTCCGGGGAGCGGGACAGGATGCGCACGTCCCCCGCGAAGGCGCCGATCCACCCCGGTCCTCCCGTGCGGTCCGGGGCCAGCGCCAGGAGGGCGAGGGCGCACCCCATCCCCCCCCGCTCGGCGACGTTCTCCTGCGCCGCCTGGGCCACAGCGCGGTCGGCGGCGCGTACCGCGTGGCGGGCGGCGTCCAGGGAGCGGATGGGTCCGGCGCCGAGGACGGCCCGGAGCGCGGTGTCGGCGGCGATCCGCCCTCCCCGCTCCCCGCCCATCCCGTCGGCCACGGCGAGCGTCCCGGTGGACTCGAACCCCTCGATGGCGAAGGCGTCCTGGTTCTCCGGGCGCGGGCCCTGCCCGCTGAACCCGGCGATGTCGAAGAGCAGCCCGTCGCGGCGGACGGTGGCTGCGGCGACCTCGCTCATACGATCCGGACCCCCCTGGCCTCCGCGGCGCGCGGCGGGGGCGCGAGTGCGTTCTCCAGCAGCTCCTCCTCGGTTCTGCGGTGGCTGATCCCGGCAATGATCCCCACGGCGAGCGCCGAAGCCAGGAGCTTGGCGCCGCCGTGCGCGGCGAAGGCGGCGGCCACCCCGGTCAGCGGGATCACCCGGATCCCACCCAGGGTGGCGAGCCAGAAGGGGATCGCGATCAGCATCGCCAGCCCGGTCACCAGGGTCCGCTCGAAGGCGCCGCGCTCGCGGACCGCCGCCAGGAGCATGTGGATGAGAAATACGGTGTACAGGAGCACCAGCGCCACCCCCCCCACCAGCCCCCACTGCGCCGCGATCAGGGTGATGTACCCGTCGTCCGCGGAGTTGGGGGCGGTCTCCCCGTGCCCGCGCCCGGGGCCCTCGCCGAGCACCCCCCCCGTGGTGACGTTGGCGTCGAAGAGCTTCATCTGGTGGAGCTTCGCCGCCCAGCGCCCGGCCTCGTCCTCGCTCATCTCCGCCGGGTTGCGGTACGGGTCGTACGCCAGGTCCAGGCGGGTAGCGGAGCGCTCGTCCAGGTTGAAGGCGGCCAGCACGAACCCCGCCCATACCACCAGCATCAGCCCGGCCCACCACCCGCGCCGCGTCCCCACCAGGAGCATCGGCGCCAGGCTCCCCGCCAGCACGATGGAGAGCCCCAGCTCCCGGATCACCAGGAAGGGCACCAGGGGGAGGGCGCCGTACAGGAACATCCCCAGGAGCCGCCGCGGGGCGAGAGCCGCTCCCGGGCGCGCCAGGTTGTAAGCGTCATCCGCGAGCACGGCCGCCCAGGTGGCGATGAACACCGGGAGGAAGAGCTCCCACGGGGTGGTGCCCCCCACCTTCCCCAGGTTGGTGAAGAAGAGGGTGAGGGCGAAGAACGCTGCCAGCACCGGGAAGAAGGGGATCCTCCGGTTCTCCCGGAACCATCGCAGCCGCTCTGTCCGCCGCGACAGCAGGTATCCCAGGAGGAGGGCCAGCGGGGCCAGGAAGACGGAGTAGTGCGAGAGCGCTCGCAGGAACTCCGTTTCCCCCTCCGTCACCCCCTCCACCGCGCGGCCGAAGGGGTCGGGGAGGGGGGGCGGAGGCCCGCCGAAGACCGCCTGCTTCCGCTCCTCGTCGTAGGCGCGCTGCATGGTGGAGAGGCGGGCGCGGGTGGCCTTGAGCTCGTTGGCCTCCGTGCGTGTCCCCGAGCTGGCCTGGTACACCGGGTCGGTGAACACCTGGAACTGCGCCGGCCGGGCGAAGAGGAAGATCACGATGGGGAGGACCACCAGGGCCCACCCCCCCCGGTACCCCATCCGGCGGAGCACGCCCAGGAGGAGGAGCCAGGCCAGGAGCGCCCCCAGGTCGCGGACCAGCGTCCGCCCCGCGCCCGGGGAGGTGCCGTGCATCGGCCATACCCCGGTGGCGATGGAGTAGTGCGCCGCCAGGTAGAATCCCACCCCCACCAGGAGGGCCGCCCAGAGCCAGGGGGAGGAGCCGCCCTCCCGCACGGGGTCGCCGGAGCGCCCGGAGGCGCGGACCTTCACCGCCACCCCCGTCGGCCCCTCGGGGCGCCGGCGCCGGAACCAGTCCAGGAGCCCCATCACCCCCTCCCTCCCGCCGCGGCGGCGCTCATCCGGGCCAGGACACGGGTCATTCCCGCGGCCACCGCCGCCGGGGCGCGCCCGCCGGGGCCGCCGCCGCGCAGGTACACCACCACAGTGTAGCGGGGGCGCCGGTCCGGCCCGTAGATCAGCCCCGCGAACCACCCGTCGTCGGGTTTCCCCGGGAGCTGCGCCGTCCCCGTCTTCCCCCCCATCTCCCACCCGGTCCCCTCCAGGAGCGGGGCCGCGCTGGCGGCCGTCCCCTCGTCCACCACCCGGAGCATCGCCACCTGGAGCTTGCGGGAGGTCTCGGCGCTCATCACCCGCCTCCCCTCGGGCACGTCCTGCGCCCGCTCCCACTCCAGGGTGGGGGGGAGCATCACCCCGCCGTTGCCGATGGCCTGCACGAAGCGGGAGACGGCGATGGGGGTGACGTCCACCGGCCCCTGCCCGATGGAGAGCTGCGCCCACTCCGCGACTCCCGTCCGCTCGTGGATCCGGATCCGCGACACGGGCGGGGACATGCGGCGCGCCCAGGCATCGGACGAGGTGCTCCAGAAGTCGCGCACGGTGTCGGTGGGCGGGGAGCCGCGGGTGTACGGCTCGAAGCCGAAGCGGCGGTACGCCTCCACGAACGCCTGTTCCCCCAGCCGTTGCCGTGCCTGCTGCGCCATCCACACCGCTCCGGTGTTGCAGGAGGGGATCAGCACGCCGGTGGGCCCCTCCACCACGCCGCGGGCGCGCATCTCGAAGTTGGAGATGGAGGCGCGGGGGGTGATCTGGATGGTGGAGGGGCAGGGGATGAGGGGGTCCCCCAGCCCGCCCTCCCACCACAGGGCGGCGAGGGCCAGCTTGAAGACGGAACCCGGGGGGGCGTACTGCTTGATCCCCAGCGGCGGGTCCTGCGCATTCCCGGTGGCCGCGTACGCCACCACCGCGCCGGTGCGGACCTCCTGCACGATCACCGTCCCCGGGCGCCCGGTGGCGCGGAGGAGCTCCCACGCGGCCCGGGTGGGGGCGGCGCAGAGCGTCAGGCGGAGGTCGGTTCCTGCGGGGTGGAGCTGTCCCGCCTCGGCGAGGCTCACGGGCTCGCGCAGTTGCTCGCTGAAGAGGCGCTCCACCGTGTAGTCGCGCGGGACGGTGTCGCGCCCCCCGCCCACCAGGTTGGCCCCGGCCTCCCCCAGCGGGTAGATCCGGTCCACCTCCCCGTTCCGGACGCCGTAGCGCGCCAGGGCGTCGGCGTCGCGCCCGGAGCAGTCCAGGATCCACCCCCGGACCTCGGCGCGGCGCAGCTCGGTGAGCCGCGGGTCGCCGAAGCGGGAGTACATCATCCTTCCCTCCTCCAGCTTCTCCCGCTGCAGGAGGAGGCGGGCGTGCCCCGCCGTGTACACCCCGGCGAGGAGGATCATCCCCAGGGCGATCCGCACCGCCCAGCGCTCCCGCCGCTCCCCCCAGATCCGGCGGGCGAGGCGGAGCAGCGCGACCGAGGCCCCCGCCGCCAGGGCGAGGACGACGCCGCGCAGAACCCAGTTCAGGACCGTATCCAGCACGTTAGCTCTCCCGGACCCGTGTCGTGGTGCCACCCGTCCGCCGGGGCTACGGCAAGCCCTGCACCACGCCGTCGCCGCTCCCTTCCTCGCTCAATCCACGCGGACCAGCCGGAGCACGGTGTTCCCCATCCGCAGGGTGTCGCCCGGCTGGAGGGGGTGCTCCTCGTGGGGGGGGATGGGGGTGTCGTTGACGTAGGTGCGGTTCTTGGAATCCAGGTCGGTGACGGTGATCCGTCCCCCCGACACCCGGATGCGGGCGTGCCTCCCGGACATGTAGCGGTCGCCGAGGGCCAGCACCCCCTCCGCCGACTTCCGCCCCAGCACCGCCTCCCCCTGAATCTGGACCGGCTCCCGCAGCACCTCCGACTGCACCACCTCCAGAAGGGCGGTGTCCAGCGGCCGTGCGCGGTGCACCGGGCGGGCCGGGGAGGGCACCAGCGGGCGGCCCAGCTCCGGGACCGCGGGCGCCGCGGCCTCGCCCCTGGCGTCCGCCGGCTTCGGGGGCTCCAGCCCCAGCGGCTTGACGAAGGCGAACTCCCGCTTGGTGTCCAGGAGGACGATCTCCACCCGGAGCCCCGCCCGGGCGATCCCGTTGTCCTGTGCCCACTGGGCGGCGAAGCGCCGCAGGTGGTCCGCCTCGTCGCGTGCCCAGAGCGCGGGGTCCACTCCCCCCGGGATCAGGTCGGTGGACACGTAGACGCGGAGGTCGGGGGCGTTGCGACGGTCGGCGTAGCGGCGCAGCGCCTCGCGGACCCCGTCTTCGAGCTGCTGCCGGAGTGTGGGCTGGAGGAACCTGCGGAGGATGCTGATCATCGGGTGTGCTCAGGGTTGGGATTCGCCGTTCGCTCCGCAATATCAGGACCGTGGGCCGGGTCGGAAAGGGCCCCTCCGGGAGGGGTTGCCCCTCGCGGGCCCGGGGTCTAAGCTGTCGCCGGGTCCGTGGTCCGGCACCTCCTCCTCCTCTTCATGACGGAACCGGCGTACCCGGCTGCGCGCATGGTGGCAGCAGCGGTGGAAGAGCACTTCGCGCACCATCTCTCCGCCGCGCGGGAGGAGGGACGTCGCGAGCTGGCGCCCCTGCCGGAGGCCCGGGTGGTGGAGGCGATCATCGACGTCGCGTTCTGGGCGAGCCTCCGGCGTGAGGAGGGCCGCGCTCCCAGGATCTCGCTGGCGTACGCCCCGCCGGAGCGAACGGGCCCGCCGCTGACCCTGGAGCGGCGGCTCCCGCTCACCCCGGCCTCCCTGACGCGGCTCGCCCCCGCCGTCGAGCGCCCGGGGATCCACCTGGGGGTCTGGGTGGACGGGGGCGAGCTGCACGTGTGGGGGGCCACCCGCACCCTCCCGGAGCTCTGCTTCGTGCTGGAGGTGGTGGAGCCCGGGCTGCTGGTGGTCAAGTACCGGCGTGGCGAGGAGTTCGGCAAGTTCGGCAACGTCGCGGTCCTGCACGGGGACGAGATCAAGGTGGTGGACGAGCACGGCGCCAGCCTCCCGGACTGCCCGGCGCTCCTCACCGCCCTGCTCGGCTTCGACGCGCGCCCCACCGGGGACGGCGCCCCGAACGTGCTGGTGCAGCTCGCGGTCTCGATGCGCGCGCACGGGCGCGGCGGGTCGCTGCTGGTGGTGCCCGCCGGAACCCGGGCGTGGCGGGACTCGATCGTCCAGCCCGTCTCGTACGCGGTGGAGCCGGCCTTCTCCAGGCTCGCCGAGCTCATGCGACACGGGCCGGACGGGAGGAGCCGGCTCCCCTGGCAGGAGGCGCTGCGCCGGACGGTCGACGGGATCGCTGGGCTCACCGCGGTGGACGGCGCCACCGTGATCAGCGACCGGTACGAGCTGCTCGCGTTCGGGGCGAAGATCGGGCGCGCGGAGGGGAGGGCGCCGGTGGAGCGGGTGGCGGTGACGGAGCCGGTGGTCGGGAACGCGGCCGCCGTCGTCCACCCCTCGCAGATCGGCGGGACCCGGCACCTCTCGGCGGCGCAGTTCGTACACGACCAGCGCGACGTACTGGCGCTGGTGGCGTCGCAGGACGGGCGCTTCACGCTCTTCGCCTGGTCGCCGTGCGAGGGGATGGTTCACGCGCACCGCGTGGAGACGCTGCTGCTGTAGCCGGGAGGCGGCCGGGGATCCTCAGCGCAGCGCCTCGCGGAGGGAGTGCAAGAGCGAATCGGCGGTGGCCTCGATGGGCTCCAGCGCCAGTCCTTGGAAGCGCCGTCGCTCGAAGGCGTCCACGTGCGGCGTGACGATCCACCCCTCGCGCGCCGTCCGCCGGTTGTGGAGGAGGCCCTTCACCGCCGCGTCGCGCATCGAGGACCCCACCACCAGCAGCGGGCGCGTCCCCGCCAGGGCCGACACCGCCCGGTACAGGTTGCTCCGCAGGGCGAGCTCCGTGTCGCGCTCGGTCACGCTGAACGTCCCCGGATCGCTCAGCGTCCCGCTGATCTTGACGATCGTCCGCTCGGGGAGCCGGGCGACATCGTCGCGCCAGGTGACCCGCTCGAACGGGAGGCCGCGCTCCGCGGCGGCCGTCTCGAAGAGCTCGTCGAAATTGGTGGTGACGATGGTGTCGAACAGCTCCACCGCGAGCCGGTGCGCCTGCGTCGGCTGGGCGCCCTGCGGGGGAGTGAGCACCTCCAGGATGGTCTCGACCAGGCGCGCGTGCCCGAAGAGGCCCTCGAAGACCTCCGCCACCTCTTCGAGCAGCCAGTGGCGGTACCGGTGCACCGCTTCGGCGTCGCCCAGCCTCCCCACCAGCGCCTCGGTGATCGCCAGGCGCGCCGGATACCCCGCCGCGAGCGACATCCCCGCGCCCGCGACCAGCAGCAGCCTCCGCGAGCGGGCGTGCTCCACCAGCCGGGGCGGCAGGGCGACCGGAGCCGCAGGTCCGGCGTTCTCCCGCACCGCCTCCGCGAGCGGGGTGACGGTGCCGGCGCGGCGGCGGACCGCCTCCTTGAGGTAGGAGTCGGTGAGCACCTCCACCAGCGCCGTTGTCACCTTCTCCGCCAGGTCCGAGGCCAGGTCGAACCAGGTCACCAGATAGCCGGCCGCCCAGTCCCCCGCCTCCCGGCGGAAGGCGTCCCGCCGCTCGCCCTCGGGGGTGCCTCGGAACGGGTCGGCGTAGTCCAGCCGCTTGAAGAACGGGAGAATGGGGATCTCCAGCGTGCGGGCCCGCCGCGCCTCCATGTGCGTTACCGACACCCCCGCGCCCGCGCCGGGGCCCGCATCGGGCACCCACCCGTAGCGCTCGCCCATGAGGAGCACCATCAGGTCGCTCGCCTCGATCTCGGCCGCGATGCGCTGCCAGCTCCGGGTCCCGTCCG
>DATAAL010000078.1:0-1832 GCA_036260145.1 Longimicrobiaceae bacterium
CCCCGTCCAGCACGTAGACCCGCGTGTTCGCGATCGGCCGCCCCAGCGGCACCCGCACCCTCGCCCCCTCCCGCCCCGGCTCACACCTCCACGCCGTCACGTCCACCGCGGCTTCCGTGGGCCCGTACAGGTTGTACAGCCCGACCCCGGGAAGCCGCTCGTGGAACTGCTCCACCAGCCCGGGCGGCAGCGCCTCGCCGCTGCACACCACGCGCTGCAGCCCCACGCACGTCCCCACCTCCCGGTGCTCCAGGAAGAGCTGCAGCATGGAGGGGACGAAGTGCACCGTGGTGACCCCCTCCCCGCGGATCGTCTCCACCAGGTATCCCGGGTCCCTGTGCCCTCCCGGCCGCGCCACCACCAGGCGCGCCCCCACGGCCAGTGGCCAGAAGAACTCCCACACCGAGACGTCGAAGCTGTAGGTCGTCTTCTGCAGCACCGCCTCGCCCCCGCCGAGCCGGTAGGCGTCCTGCATCCAGAGCAGCCGGTTGACTACCCCGCGGTGCGCGTTCATCACGCCCTTGGGGGTGCCCGTGGACCCGGACGTGTAGATCACGTACGCGAGGTGCTCGGGCGTGAGCCCCGCGCGGGGCGGGTCCGTCTCGGGGCGCCCCGCCCACCCGGACGCGTCCCCGTCGACCTCGAGGAGCGGGACGGCGAGGTCGCCCAGGAGCGCGGCGAGCGAGCGCTGGGCGAGCACGACCGCGGGTCCGCTGTCGGCGAGCATGGCGCGGAGCCGGTCCTCGGGGTAGGCGGGGTCCAGCGGCACGTAGGCCCCGCCCGCCTTGAGCACGGCCAGCAGCCCCACCACCATCTCCGGGCTCCGCTCCACGCACAGCGCCACGCGGACGTCCGGACCCACGCCCCGGTCCCTCAGCTCGTGCGCCAGCCGGTTCGCCCGCGCGTTCAGCTGGGCATAGGTCAGCGTCCGGCTCTCGAAGACCACCGCGACGGCGCCGGGAGTGCGCCGGACCTGCCCCTCGAACAGCTCGTGGACGCACGTGTCGCCAGCGTACGGCGCCCCGGTCGCGTTCCACTCCTCCAGGACGCGTGCCCGCTCCGCCGGCGGGAGCACCTCGATGTGCCGCACCGCGCGGCCCGGGGCCTCCTCCAGCGCTGCCACCAGCCCCTCCAGCGCCCGGTGCACCATCGCGCAGACGCGCTCCGGTCCCACCGAGGCCGGCACCTGCGCCTTGAGCCCGAACGCCTCGCCCCGGTCGTCCACTGTCAGGGTGACCGGGTAGTTGGTGCGCTCCACCCCGCCGATGCGCTGCATCGCCACCGGCGCCCGGTCCGGGCCCGAGCGGAGCGCCTGCCTCCCCGTCCCGGCGTGGCGGTAGTTCAGCACCGCCGTGAACAGCGGGGCCGGAGCCTCCACTCTGCTGCAGCGCTGCGCCAGCGCCAGCGAGGCGTGCTCGTGCCGCAGCAGCTCCGTCAGCTGGGCGTGCGTCCCGCGGACCGTGGGCTCGGCCCCGTCCGCGCCCATACGCACCCGCACCGGCAGGGTGTTGACGAACGGCCCGAGCGCCCTGTCCGAGCCCTCGCTACCCTGCATCCGGCCGATCAGCACCGTCCCGAAGACCACGTCCTCGCGCCCCGACGCCCGCGCCAGGACCTGCGCCCACGCCACGTGGAACACGCTCGCCGCGCTCACCCCCAGCCGACGCGCACTCTCCCGCAGCCGCGCCGCTAGCGCGGCGTCGACCGCCTGCCTCGCTTCGACGATCCCGGACCCGTCGCCCCACGCGTCCATCAGCCCGAACGGCGCCGTCGGCTCGTCCACGTCGCCCAGCAGCTCGCGGAAGTACGCCTCGTGCTCCGCGCGGCTCACC
>DATAAL010000079.1:0-1675 GCA_036260145.1 Longimicrobiaceae bacterium
GGGGCGGCACGCGGCTCACCATCATCGAGGACGGCGAGGTCTACAGCCCCATCTTCCGCTTCGTCTCGCGCTACGTGATGGGCCACCACCGCACCATCGACGGCTACGTGGCCGACCTGCGCAAGGCGCTCCCCGCCCGCGGCGCGGCCACGGCGGGGACGTGAGGCAGGGATTCAATTCATACCTTCCGGCCGGACTCCGGCGCGCGGCGGGGAGCCCTCACCCGCCGCCGTAGAGCGGCAACCCTCTCCCGACTTCGGGCTACCCATTACCCACATCTTTCATTGGGCAAGAGCTTGGGCGGCGAGGATGAAGTCCATGAGGCGGCGCCAGCCCTGCCAGATGGCCTTCACGCCGGGATCCCCATCTCCCTTCCTGCCCTGAAACCCTCCAAAGGCGGCGATCCGGCGGACGGCGTCATGGAGAGTGGGCGGATCGCGGGCCTGACGTACCCCGCCCATCACCAGCAGCACCTTCCACTCTTCCTCCTCCAGCGCCTCCGTGCACGGGCTTCCACCCGCCTCCCGCGCCCGGTACGTCAGCCACAGCAGGCGCCACGCGACGAAAGAGTAGAGCGCGAGCGCTCGATCCAGACGATCAGCCGTCTCCAATTGCAGCCGCTCGATCCGGCAGCCGCTCTTCAGGACGAAGTGGTACCGCTCCACCTTCCAGCGGTGGGCGTACAAACGTACACACTCCAGCGCCTCCTCCAGCGTCTCCACCGGCCAGGTCGCCAGTAGGAGCCACTCGATCCGCTTCTCGCCCCTGGGCACCTCTCCGCGCTCGCGCACCCACACGGCGCTGACGGTGATCGGGGGCAGATCCATCCCGTTCGTCCCGTGCCTCGGCGGCTTCAGCACCACCTGCGCGATGCTCACCTCGAGCTTGGCGGTCCGCCCTGGGCGCGTCTTCGTCCGCTCCAGCTTCAGCTCGTACGTCCCCAGGACGGGGGCCGCCCGCACCGCCTCGCGCAGACGCAGATGCTCTTCGCCCGCCACTCCACGGTCGTGCGCGGAGCGCACCAGCAGGTTCATCCCCTCGCGCCGCGGCATCGCCAGCACAAAGTAGATGTCCGACTCCCGGTCGGCGATTCCGACGATCTCCACCTCCGCCGGCACCCGCTCCTGCACCACCTCGAAGCCCTTCCGCCAGTACCAGCTCTCCTTCTCCTCCGGCACGCGCCTGCGCCGCGTCCGCCGCTTCCCAAGCTCATCCTCGCGCGCCCACACCTGCTGGTCGATCACGCCCAGCGGGACGCCCGCCTCGTCCAGCATCAGCATGGTCTGGACTTTCAGACCCCGGCACAGCGGTGAATCCAGCGGGCCCAGCCCCTCCGTTCCCGGACAGCAGGTGAAGTCCAGATTCGTCTTGTCCTGCACCGCCAGCACCCTGCGCCTTCCCCGGATCCGCTCCCCTACGGCGTCAGCCTGCGCCGCCCGCAGCGCCTGCGCGGACACGTCCGAACTCAGGAACCGGTACGCCGCCTTCGTCTCGGATCGGCTTCCGCACGCCACCGGGATCGATACCTCTGGCGCCCGAAGTAAGCTGGAGACCATTCGCTTCGCTCTCCGGTTCAGCCGATCGTCTCCCAGCTCCAGACTGGCAAACTCCCGCTCCACCGACCGAGCAATCTCCCGCATGGGACCTCACTCGTTCAGCTCGCGGTGTGGGGGCG
>DATAAL010000080.1:0-4843 GCA_036260145.1 Longimicrobiaceae bacterium
GCATCAGCTTCCCCAGAGTGCCCACAGACGAGAAGGAGAGGATGAGCGGCGTCACCAGCACCGAGCACAGCCCGATGAAGAAGTTGGAGATCCCCATCAGCACCACCAGCCACAACAGCCCGGGCCGCGCGCCCAGGTAGCGCCAGCCATACCCCGCCCGCTGCAGGAGCGAGCCATGCACCGCGTCGGCGCCGTGGGTGGTGGCCTCCGGACGGGGAATGCGCACCAGCAGGAGCGTCCCGGTGGCAAAGAGGAAGGTGGCGAAGTCGATGAGGATGACCCCGGAGATCCCGATGGCCGAGATCAGCGCGGCGGCGACCGCAGGCGAGAGGATCGCGGCGGCGCGCTCCACCTGTACGAGCCCGTTCACCCGGCCGAGCTGCCGGCGGGGGACCAGGACGGCCACGGAGGCGGCGTATGCCGGGGCCTGGAAGGCGTTGCAGAGTGCCGTCGCGGTGGTCGCGAGGTAGATGTGCCAGACCTCCAGCCGCCCGCCCAGGTAGAGGGCGAAGACCACGAAGGTGCTGAGGGCGGCTCCGCAGTCCGCCAGGATCATCACCCATCGCCGGTCGCGCCGGTCCGCTACCTCTCCCGTCAGCGGGGACAGGACGACCCCGGGGAGGACAGCGCACGCCGCGATCAGCGCGAACAGCGTGGCCGAGCCGGTGTTCTGGTAGACCCAGACGCCGAGCACGAAGGAGGTGAGCCCGGAGCCGACCAGCGAGACCACCTGCCCGGTCCAGATCATCAGGAAGGTGCGCACGCCGGGATCGCTCCACGACCACCGTCCGCCGTCAGCCTGTGCGTTCGATGACATCAGTCGCATCCGCCAGGGCGTTTCCGACCAGCCGTTCCGAGCCCGAGAATTCGCATGTTCTCACGCCTCTCCTACCGCATACTAAGCGCGCCAAAACGGACGTACAAGAAAGCTCAATCCTCCGTGCGCCGCGCCGCCAGGAGGGTGAAGCTGGACTCCCCGACCGGCTGCACCTCCGGCGACTCGAAGCCACCGTCGGCGAGCCACTCCGCGATTGTTTCCTGAGAGTAGAGCTGCGCCCCCATGAGGTGGAACAGGTTGATGCTGAACGTCTGCAGGAACGCCCGGCGGAGCAGGGTGTCGCCCGGCCGCGTCTCCGAGAGCTGCTCCACGATGACCACCCTTCCACCCGGGTTCAGCGCGTCACGGACCCGGCGCACCAGGTGGGCGTTCTGCTCCGGGAGGAAGCAGTGCACCGTGCTGGCGAGGAGGACCACGTCGTACCCGCCGCCGAAGTCGTCCCGGAGGAGGTCGCCCCCCTGGAAGCAGATCCGGTCCTCCAGCCCGGTCTCCACCGCGTTCTCCCTTCCCACCTCGAGGGCTTCCGGGAGGTCGAAGACGGTGGCGCGCAGCCCCGGGTAGCGCCGGAGGAAGGCGGCGGTGTAGAGCCCGTGCCCCCCGCCCAGGTCAAGGAGGCGCCGGGACGACTCCGGAAGCGCGGACAGCTCCGCGATCTTGTCCCCCCAGGTGCGCGCGAGCCCGCCCAGCAGCTCCTGGAACCGGCGGAGGGTGTCCGGGTGCTCCCGGAGCCACCGGTAGTAGTCGCGGGGAGGTTCACCCGCGCGGACGGACTTCTCCAGGTCTCCCCACAGGTGCACCTGGAGGGTGTCGTGGAATGCCACCATCTCCACCATGGAGTCCCTGGAGTCCGCGAGAAGCCACTTCTCCGTCATGGGGGTGTTGGCGTACCCCTCCCCGTCCCGCTCCAGGTAGCCGCTGGTCGCGAGGGGGCGCAGGAGGAGCTCCAGACCGCGCGGGTCGACCCCGAGGCGCCCGGCGGCCTCGGCGGCGATGAGGGGGCCTTCGCGGAGAACCTCGAAGACGCCGAGCCGGACGGCCGTGCTGAGCATGCGGAACCCGTAGGCGCTCAGCAGGTCGAGAAGCGGCGCGGGTGCCTCGTTCGTCTCGAACAGCTTCTGGTGCTCTGCCTCCGGGAGCTTCAGCGGCATCCGGTCTCCTTATCTCTGCGACGAAAGGCTCTGTGGCTGAACGGCGACTGCCCCCCCCACCTCCTCATCCTCCCCGCCCACGCGGAGGCGCTCCTCCAGGATGCGTGCGAGGGCGCGCGCGTTCTCTCCGGTCAGTATGGTGTAGTGGTCCCCCTCCACGGTGTGGACCTCCAGGGGAAACGGCGTCAGCTCGCGCCAGCGCAGCCGGGGGTCCTCCGGCGCCGCGGGCCCCTGCGCGGCGCGGAGCAGGGTGATCCGCCCTGCGTAGGGACCGGGACGGTAGCGCGCCGCCGCGCTGAGGTTGCGGCGGTACCCCTCCGCCCGGTCGCGGAGCTGTGCGGCGTCGATCTCCGCCAGCGCCGGTACGCGGCTCCGGAGCACCTCCGCGAGGCGCTCCAGCCGCTCTCCGGGGGCGTGGCCCGCCAGCAGCTCCGCCAGCCCGTGGAGTGCCCCGCTGGGGTATCCCAGGTCGTGCGCGAGGAAGAGGAGGAGCTCCGCCTCGTCCGGCGCGCTCCGGTACTGGTCGCCGAGGGGTGGGTAGCTGTCCAGGAGCGCCAGGAGCTCCACCTCCTCGCCCCGCGCGAGGAGCTGCCGCGCCATCTCGAAGGCGAACAGCCCGCCCAGGGACCACCCCCCCAGCCGGTACGGCCCCGCCGGCTGCACCGCACGGATTGCCGCCAGGTACTCCGCCGCGAGCTCCTCCAGGTCCGCCTCCACGCCCGGACGGGGGAGCGCCTCCAGGCCGTAGAGGGGCTGGTCCGGCGCGAGGTGGCCGGCGAGCAGGAGGTACTGCAGGACGGTGCCCGCGGCCGCGTGCACGCAGAAGAGCGGGGGACGGGTTCCCCCCGGCTGCAGCGGGACCAGCGGCGAGGCGGGCACTCCGGCCCCGCGCTCCCGCAGCACGGCCGCCAGCTCCCGGACGGTGCGCGCGTGCAGCAGCACGGACACGGGGAGCGTGGTGCCGAACGCGTCGCCCACCCGCGCGATCAGGCGGATAGCCGTGAGCGAGTGCCCGCCGACATCGAAGAAGTCGTCGAGCACGCCCACCCGCTCCACCTCCAGCACCTCGCGCCAGAGGGCGCAGAGCGCCGCCTCCGTCTCGTCCCGGGGCCCCACGTACCTCTCCGTCGCCCCGCCCCACTGCGGATCGGGAAGCGCCCTGCGGTCCACCTTGCCGTTCGGAGTCAGCGGCAGCCTGTCCAGCGCCACCACCACCGCCGGAACCATGTACTCCGGGAGCCGCGCGCCCAGCCGCGCCCGCAGCTCCGCCGTGTCTACCTCCGGTCCGGCCGCCACGTACGCCACCAGGTGCCGGCTCCCCGCGTCCTCCCCGCGCACGACCGCCACGGCTTCGCGCACCCCCTCCTGCGCCCGCAGCGCGGACTCGATCTCCCCCAGCTCGATGCGGAAGCCGCGCACCTTCACCTGGAAGTCGGTGCGCCCGAAGTACTCCATTTCGCCGGTGGGGAGCCACCGTACCCGGTCCATCACCCGGTACATCCGGCTCCCGGGGGCACCGAACGGGTTCGGCAGGAAGCGCTCGGCCGTGAGGTCGGGCCGGCTGGCGTAGCCGCGGGCGAGACCCTCCCCCGCCAGGTACAGCTCGCCGATCACGCCGACCGGGACCGGCTGAAGCTGCGGGTCCAGCACGTACGCCTGCGTGTCCGCCACCGGGCGCCCCACGCAGACGCGCTCCGCGCCCCTGGGCACCCGGGAGTAGGTGGAGTAGGTGGTGTCCTCGGTGGGGCCGTACAGGTTCCCCACCCTCTCCACCGTGCCCAGGGCGTACAGCCCCTGCGCCAGCGCTGCCGGGAGCGCCTCGCCCCCCAGGTTCAGCGTCCGCACGCTCGCCGGTATGCCCCCGATCCGCAGCAGCTCGGCGGCGGCGCTGGGGACCATGCTGGCGTAGACCACCGGCTCCTCGACGCTCGCCAGCTCCAGGGCGTTCTCCACCAGGACCAGCTTCCCGCCCCAGCAGAGGGTGCCGAAGAGCTCCGCCACCGAGACATCGAAGCTGATGGAGGTGGAGAAGAGCACAGCGGAGCGCTCCTCGTCCGTGACGTTCTCGCGCAGCCAGTGGAGGAGGACGACGGTGCTGCGGTGGCGGATCATCACCCCCTTTGGGCGGCCGGTGGAGCCGGAGGTGAAGATCACGTGCGAGAGGTTCTCCGGGAGCACCCCGCTCCCCGGGGCGTGCTCCGGCTCCCGGACGAGCTCCTCGCGCACCGCCGGCGCGTCGAGCACCAGCAGACCGGGGACGCTCTCCGGGAGCCGGTCGGCGAGGCGCGACTCGGTGAGCACCAGGTCGATCCCGGCGTCCTCCACCATGTAGCCGAGCCGCTCCCGCGGGTAGGTGGGGTCCAGGGGGACGTAGGCGCCACCGGCCTTGAGCGCGCCGAGGAGCGCCACCAGCAGCTCCGGGGTGCGGCTCAGGCAGATCCCCACCCGGGTCTCGGGGCCCACTCCTCGCCGGAGCAGCGCGTGCGCCAGCCGGTTCGCCCGGCGGTCCAGCTCCGCGTAGCGCACCCGCTCGCCGCGCCAGGACACGGCCACCGCATCCGGGGTGTGCGCTGCCTGTGCCTGGAGGAGGTCGTGCACGCACAGGCCGGCCGGGTAGTTGCGGCGCGTGTCGTTCCACTCCTCCAGGAGCTGCGCCCGCTCGGCCGCTCCCAGCAGCGGCACCCCCGAGACGGGGCGCTCGGGCTCGCGGGCGAGTCCCTCCAGGAGCGTCGCCAGGTGCGCCACCATCCGCTCGATCGTGGCGCCCTCCCAGAGGTCGACCCGGTAGGAGAGGCCGCCGACCAGCCGGTCCCCCGACTCGCTCATCCCCAGCGTCAGGTCGGGAGCGAGAAGTTCG
>DATAAL010000081.1:0-5532 GCA_036260145.1 Longimicrobiaceae bacterium
GCTCCTGGCGCGCGCTGCGGAGGCGGCGGGGCGGGGGAGGATGGGGGAAGCCGGGACGCTCCTCCTCCGCGCCCGGGGCGTGCTCTCGCCGGGGGGGAGCGTCCGCGCGGCGTCGCCCCTCCCGTCCACAGCCGATCCCGCGGCGGCGGAGTACTTCCGGCGGCTGGGTGCGGGGGGGCGGCCGTGAGACTCCGCTTCCTGCTGCTTCTCGTCGCCGGCACACTCTCGGCCGCTGCCGCGTTCCGGCGCCCGGCGCCCTTCGTGTGGGCGACGGGGCGGTACGAGTCCGGCGACTGGGACTCGGCGCCCCTGGTCCCGGCGAACCTGATCCACTCGCTCGCGCAGTACACCTCCATCCCCGTGGCGGCGCGCGGCGTGGTGGTGGACATCGCCAGCCCGGAGCTCTTCCGCTACCCGTTCGTGTACCTCACCGGGCACCTCCCGGTCCGCTTCAACCCGCGGGAGAGCCGCAACCTCCGGGCGTACGTGGAGCGCGGCGGCTTCGTGTTCATCGACGACCACAACCATGACATCGACGGGGCCTTCCACAAGACCGCGACGGCCGAGATCGCGCGCATCTTCGGCGTGGGCGCCCTGAAACCGGTCCCCAACGACCACGAGCTGTACCGCGCCTTCTTCCGCTTCCCCGAAGGTCCCCCCACCACCAGCCACGAGCTGAACGGGTGGGGGGACAACCTGGTCCACGAGCACCTCCTGGGGGTGGAGGTGGACGGGCGGATCGGGCTCCTCTACTCCAACAAGGACTACTCGTCGGAGTGGAACTACCACCCGCAGAACAAGCGCTTCCAGTCGGTCGACAACACCCGCTTCGGGGTGAACCTGGTGGTGTACGCGCTGACGCGATGAGCCTCCCCGGGTCCCTCCGCGCCGCCCTCCTCGCCCTGCTGGCCGCCGCGCTCCTCCTCCCGGACCGGGAGGACGCCCCCCGCCGCGCCCCGGGCGCGGTCCGGCTCCCGGAGCGCGGCTTCCAGGCCGCCCGATCGGATTCCCTGCTGGCGGGGACCCCGGCCGCGCTGGTGGTCCGTTCCGGGGAGGACCCGCCGGGCGCCGCGGAGCTGGATGTGCTCTCGGCCGTGGCGGAGCGGTCCCCCCTCCTGGTCAGGCTACCGGAGGGACGGTGGCTGGTCCGGGCCGGCGCGCCGCAGCGGCCGGTGGCCGGGCGCGCGGCGGCGATCCCGTTCCGGGTACACACGGTGTCCGGGGACTCCCTGTGGGTCCGGCTGGGCGACGGAGCGGGAGCGCTCGACTCCCTGCGGGTGGCGCCCGGCCCGGGCGGCGTGGCGGAGGGCGCGTTCCGGGTGCGGCCGCCACGCGAGGGGTGGAGGGAGTGGACGGTGGAGGTGGGCGGTCGGCAGGCGCGGACCGGGGCGTGGGTGGCGCCCGGGAGGGAGCCCCGGGTCCTGGTGGTGGCCGGGCCGCCCTCCTGGGAGGTGAAGTTCACGGTGCGGGCGCTGGAGGAGTCCGGGGCGACGGTGGAGCTTTCGCAGCCGCTGGGGCGTGGCCTGGCCGTGCGGCAGGGGGAGGGCGGGGTTCCGGCCGAGGTGGCCCGGCTGGCCCGCTTCGACGCCGTCCTGCTGCTGGACGGTGCGGAGCCGGCGGCGGCGCAGCGGTCGGCGCTGGCGGACTACGTGGTCCGGCGTGGCGGGGGAGTGCTCCTCGCGGGAGGCGGAGGCGGGCCCGGAGCGCTCCGGGTGACGGCCGGGGGAGGGGTGGACGCAGAGGTCGCCGGAGACCGGATCCGCTGGACCCTCCCCGCCGAGATGGCGCCGCTCCCTCCCGGCGGGGCGCGGACGGCCGCGATCCCTCTCGGCCGTCCGGTTCCCGGCGCGTGGACGGCGGCCCGGTCCGCCGAGGGCACGCTGCTGGCGCTGCGCACGGCCGGACGTGGCCGGGTGGCGGCGCTGGGGCTCGGGGAGAGCTGGCGCTGGCGGATGGAGGCTGGACGGATCGCCGAGCACCGGGAGTTCTGGCGCTCGCTGGTGGACTGGCTCGCCTCCGCTCCGCGCGACACCCTCCTCGTGGAGGTCGCGGAGCCCGTCGGCATCCCGGGCGTGCCGGTCGAGGTCCGGGTGTTCACGAGGACGGGATCGGGGGAGCCACGCCGCTTCGCCCCCGACGAGCGCCTCCCGGAGCTGTCCCTGGCGCGCCCGGGGGGGAGCCCCGAGCGGCTCCCCCTGCGCCCCGACCCGGAGCGGCCGGGGGTGCTGCGGACGGTCTTCGTCCCCGCCGCCCCGGGGGTGTACTCGCTCGCCACCGGCGGCGTCCCGCTCGCCGGGTTCCGCGCCGACACCGCGCCCGGCGACGCAGCGGATCCCTGGGCGCGGCTGGCGCTCCTGGCGGCACGCTCGGGGGGCGACGCGGTCCCGGCGGAGGACTTCGGATCCGCCGTCCGGCGGCGGGAAGCAGCGCTCGGGTCGCCGGAGAGGCGCGCCCTCCCCCTCCACCTCCTCCTGCTCGGGCTCGCGGCGGCTCTCGCCGTGACGGAGTGGAGCGTGCGGCGGCTGCGCGGCCGGGCCTGACCACGGCGGATGCCGCGCGGGGCGCGGCCGGTGTAGATTCCCGGCCGTGTCGTCCATGTACCCGCGATCCGGGAAGACCGTGGCCCTCACCGCCTTCGTCAGCCATCACGACACCTCCCGCCACGACCCGGGCTGGGGCCACCCCGACCACCAGGGGCGGATCCCCGCCATCGTGCGGACCGTCTACCGGGACATGCTCACCCTCCACGGGCACGTGCTGGAGGTGGAGGCCGTCCCCGCCACGGAGGACGACCTCCTCCTGGTCCACACCCCGGAGTACGTGGAGGGCGTGCGCCGGGTCGCGGAGGCCGCTGCGCGGGAGGGGGCCTCCCGCCCGTTCGACGCCGGGGTGGTGGTCTCCGGCGCGTCGTGGGACGCGGCGCTGGCGGCGGCGGGGTCGGCGATCACCGGGGCCGAGGTGGTGCTCGCCGGGGAGGCGCGCAACGCCTTCTGCGCCGCCCGTCCACCGGGGCGCGGCGCCTCCGCCGGTCGGGCGGGGGGGCACTCCCTGTTCAACAACGTGGCCGTCGCCGCTCGGCACCTGCGCGAGCGGCGCGGGATGGAGCGGGTGCTGGTGGTGGACTGGGGAGCCCGGGCGGCCGAGGGGACGGGAACCGTGCTCCGCGGTGATCCGGGGATCCGCTTCCTCTCGGTTCACCAGCACCCCACCCCCGCACTGGTGGAGGACGCGGAGCCCGGTCCCCCGCCGGGGGCGCCGCGTCCCCGCGCCGTGGGCGTCGCTCCGGGCACGGACGGAGCGGGCTTCGGGGTGGCACTCGCGGCGGGGCTGGCGGACGCGCTGGCGGGGTGGACGCCGGACTTCATCCTCCTCTCCGCCGGGATGGACATCCTGGCGGGCGACCCGCTGGGCGGACTGGGAGTGCAGCCGCGGGAGGTGTACGACCTCACCCTGCGCCTCCGTGAGACGGCCGAGCGCGGCTGCGGGGGCCGGCTGGTCTCGGTGCTGGAGGGTGGCTACGACGCTGCGGCGACGGGCGCCGCGGTGGTTCAGCACCTCCGCGCCCTGGCGGGTCTGCCGCCGGCGTAGGGTCCCGGAGCGGCCTGCCTCGACGGGCGACACCGCCCGCCTGGCGAGCCCCGGAGCCTCCGGATATACTTTCACGCCATGTCCCTGTTCCGCCCCTCCGACGCACCGGGCGTCCCCTCGATGCTCGACCTGGTGCGCCTCAGCCCCGCACCGGTCTTCCCTCCCGGAGGCGAGGAGCTGTACCGGCAGATCGCCAGGCTGACGGAGCTGGGGCCGGGGTGCGAGGTCCTGGACGCCGCGTGCGGCCGGGGGGTGTCCACCCTCTTCCTCGCTGCCAACTACGGGGTGGAGGCGATCGGGGTGGATGCGGACGAGGGGTTGATCCGCGAGGCCGAGCAGCACGCCCGCGACACCGGGGACGAGACACGAGTCACCTTCCAGGCCACCGCGCTCGACGACCTCCCGTACCGGGACGGGATCTTCGACGTCGCCATCGGGGAGATCGGACTTGCCGCCTCGGTGGACCCCGCGCGGGCCGTCCGGGAGCTGGCGCGCGTCACCAAGCCGCTCGGCGTGGTGGTGCTGGTGCAGCTCATCTGGACAGGGAACGTGGACCCCGTGCGCCGCGAGATCCTGGTGCGGCACCTGGGCGCCCGGCCGATGATCCTGGTGGAGTGGAAGCAGCTCCTCCGCGACGCCGGGGTGGTGGACCTCCTGGTGGAGGACTGGTCCGACACCCCCTCTCCCTTCCGCCCCGACCCCTTCCTGGACTTCACCAGGATCTTCACTCCCCGGCAGAAGCTGCGCATCTACTGGCGGGCGCTGCGCCGCTGGGGGTGGCGCGGGGTGCGCGGAGCGGTCATCCGGGAGCGGGAGATCCACCTCCTGCTCACCCGCGAGCGAGTCCTCGGGCTGTCGCTGGTGAAGGGGACCCGCTGGATCTCCGACGGGAGCGCCGGCGCCGCCGGATGACCTCCTCCGATCCCGCGCCACCCTCCCGGGCGCCCGCACGTCCGGGGATTCCGAACCACGTACCGAACCCTGGGTCCACCTCATGGCCATCGTCGAAGAGACCGTATCCCTGACCCGCGAGACCGTCGGCCGCATCCAGGAAGAGCTGCGCGCGCAGGGGCTGGACGGCTGGCTCCTGTACAGCTTCCGCGGGAACAATCCCATCGCCTCCGACCTCCTGGGCCTCCCGGCGATGACCCGCCGCTACTTCGTCTTCCTCCCCGCCCGCGGCGCCCCGGTGGCACTCACGCACCGGATCGAGCAGCAGCCCTGGCGCGGGTGGATCGGGGAGAACCGTCCCTACTCCGCCTGGCGGGAGCTGGAGGAGGCTCTCGCGGCCACGCTCCGGGGCGCGGGGCGGGTGGCGATGGAGTACTCGGAGGGGGATGCCGTCCCGGTGGTGGACCGCCTCCCCGCCGGGGTGGTGGAGATGGTGAGGGCGGCCGGGGTGGAGCCGGTCACCTCCGGCGACCTGGTGAGCACCTTCTACGCGCGCTGGTCGGCCGAGGGGGAGGCCGCGCACCGGCGTGCCGCGGTGGCGGTGCAGGAGACGGCGCACGGCGCCTTCCGCCGCATCGCGGAGCAGGTCGGCGCCGGGGAGCCGGCCTCCGAATGGGAGACCCGGGAGTGGATCCAGGCCGAGCTGGCGCGCCGGGGGCTGCGGGTGGGGGCGGACAGCATCGTGGCGGTGAACGGCAACGCCGCCAACCCGCACTACGGACCGACCGCCGCGGCGCACGCGGAGATCCGCCGCGGCGACCTGGTGCTGATCGACCTGTGGGGGAAGGAGACGGAGGCGTCGGTGTACGCCGACCAGACCTGGATGGGGTACGTGGGGGAGGAGGTCCCGGAGCGGCTGCGGGACATCTTCGCCGCGGCGCGCGACGGGCGGGAGGCGGCGGTCGCCTTGCTGCGGGAGCGCTGGGCGGCGGGGGAGCCGGTGCGCGGCTGGGAGGTGGACGACGCCTGCCGCGCGGTGGTGGCGGGGCGGGG
>DATAAL010000082.1:0-7996 GCA_036260145.1 Longimicrobiaceae bacterium
CCCCCGGCGCGCGCCGGGGGCTCTTTCGCGTGGAGCGGGGCCGGTGGAGCCCGTCCATCTACTGTTCGTGCTCAGTTCTCGTGCGGGGGGCCGCCCGGGTTCCTCAGCTCTCCGCTGCCGTAGGTGTACCCCAGGGTCTTCTCCACCACCTCCCCGTGCCGGGTGACCGTGGGCGGAGCGTAGGCCTTCTTCTGGGTCTGGGAGTTCTGTTCCATGTGCCGTCTCCTCGTTGAAGTGGCGGCGGCGGAGTGCCGCCGTGCGGTCCTGCATCGGCCCACCGGCCCTGCCTCCCCACGTCTTCCGGCCTCTCCTGCGCCCCGCGTTGCGTCCGGCCGGATCCCCGGTCCGTTCAGGGGGTGGGACGCCAGTTGATGAACTCCAGGAACTTGGTGCCCCAGCCGAGGGTCGCCTCCACGGCGTCGCCATGCTTCACGAGCGTCGGGGTGGAATAGGCCTTCTTCATGGTCGTCCCTCCTTCCGAGAGTGAAGAGGACGGGCACGCCGCGCCCGTCCGGGTCAGGCTGCCGATGCCGCGTCCGGGCCGGGGGCGAGCGCCACCCAGCGCCCTGAGCGCACCGCCAGCCAGGTCTCCAGCGAGAGCGCGCACAGCAGGAAGACCACGTTCTGCAGATCTCCCTGGCGCGCGCGCTCGGTCGCCGCGCGGAGCGCGTCCGCGCTCGCCCACCCGCGCCGCGCGATCTCCGGGTCGCGCAGCAGCTCGTCGAGCCGCGTCCGCTCCCGGCTCAGCGCCCACAGGAGGCGGGCGTCGATCCCTCCCTTGCGCCGCCGCGTCCGCACCTCCTCCGGGAGGATCCCCCGCATCGCCTCGCGCAGGACGTGCTTCCCGTAGCCGGGGCGGATCCGCAGCGTCGGCGGCAGTCCGAGCGAGAACTCCACCAGCGGGCGGTGCAGGAACGGATAGCGCATCTCGATCCCGTCCTGCAGGATGCCGCGCGGCAGGAAGCCGGGGAGCCTCTCCAGCTCCGACACCACCTCGTGGGCGAAGAAGCTCCCCCCCCGCGGAGCGGCCAGGGAGCGCACCAGGGGGAGCCGGTCCGGCACCCCCATCCGGCGGACGAACCCCGGGTCCAACCACCCGGGGAGCCGCTCGTACGGGCGGGCCCGGCGCAGCTTCAGCCAGGTGGGGAGGAAGGGCTGGATCCCGTGGCGTCCCAGCGCCTTCCAGAACGACTGCCGCGACGCCACCGCATGCCGCGTCAGGTGCCGGAGCGCCGTCGGCACCCGGCCGGCCGCCAGGAGGTCGGCCACGAAGGTCCAGTTCCCGGTCAGGTAATGGTCCGAGCCCTGCCCGCTGAGGAGCACGCGTCCTCCGGCGTCGCGCACCCTCGCCACCATCGCCCGGTCCCGCGCCCAGAAGGGGTAGTGCGAGCGGGGTTCGTCCGTGGCATCCGGGGGAAGTCCGTCGTCCTGCCAGGCCCAGTAATCCACCAGCTGCTCGTTGCGCACCCCCCAGCGGCGCACCACCGCGTCCGAGTACTTCCGCTCGTCGCCGTCGCCCATGGTCTCCACCACGGTGACGGTCCCGGCGATCCCTGGCCCCCGTCCCGCCTCCGCCAGCGCCTGCGCGACGGACACCACCGACGAGGAGTCCAGTCCGCCCGAGAGCTCCGACCACACCGGGATCCCGCCCTCCACCCGGACGCGCACCGCCTCCCCGAACAGCTCCCGGAAGCGCTCCGTGGCCGGGCCCTCCTCCGCCGTCTCGCCCGGTGGGAAGTCCGCCGCGCGCCAGAAGCGGCGCCGCGACAGCGTCCCGTCGCGCCAGGTCAGCACCTCGCCCGGGATCACCGCCTCCACCCCGGCCCACACGGTGCGGCCCGGGTCGGAGCTTCCCCCCACCAGGAAATCCGCCACCCACTCCTCGTCGTACTCCCCCCGACGTGCCAGCGCGTCCGGGTGGGAGGCCAGGAGCAGAGCGCCGCCCTCGCGGGTCAGGAAGAGCGCTTTCACCCCGAACGGGTCGCGCATGGCCGTCAGCGTCCGGCGCTCCCCGTCCCACACCGCGAAGCCGAAGTCGCCCAGGATCCCTTCCAGGCACTCCGCGCCCCGCGCCGCGTACGCCGCCAGCACCAGCTCCAGGTCCGTGGCCTCTCCCGCACGGGCGCCGCCCCATGCCGCCACCTCCTCCCGGTTGTCCAGGCGCACGTCGCCCGCGGCGAGCAGCGCCCCGCGCCGCGCCAGCAGCGGGCGCAGCGCATCCGGCTCCGTGCTCGCCGCCGCGGCGAAGCCGTCCCCGGCCAGCTCCGCCATCCGGTTTCCCGGCGCTGCGATCCCCACCCCCGGGCGGGCGTGCAGTTCCGGGGGTGGGCCGGCGCCCGGCGTCGCCACTGCGCAGGCGAAGCCGTTCACACCACCACCTCCGGGAACGCCCGGAAGCGCTCCACCGTCTCCGGGTCCTCGTTCACCGCCGCCCCGTCCAGCTCCACCCAGGCGTGGGCGTGGAACGGATAGACCTGTACCCCCAGCCGCAGCTCCGCCGGGGCGCCACGGCGGCGCAGGAGCACGTACAGCGCCAGCGACTGCTCCAGGCACACCGCGCGGCCGGGGAAGAACGCGGCCGCCACCGCCACCCGGTACGCCGTCCGCTCCACCTCCTCCGGCGCCAGCCCGGCGCCCGCCACGCGGGCGCCCAGACTCCGCGCCAGGGCCACCGACGGGCCGAAGCCACGTGCCTTGAGATGGGCGCGCACCGCCAGCAGGGCGAGCGCGCAGCGGAGCACGGATGGAGTGCGGGCGCTCATGCGCGCACCACCAGTCCGTGGCCGGCGAGCTGGCCGAGGAGCGCGGCGGCGTCCGCCTCCAGGCGCTCCCGGGGAGCGTCGTACTCCTCGAAGAGGCGGTCCGCCAGCGCTGCGGCCGTCGGGTGCTCCGGGAGGAGCTCCCAGATCCTTGTCCCCACCTCGTCCAGTCCGAAGTACTCCCCCCGCACCGGGTCCAGGAGCACGGTCCGGTCGCCCTCGCCGGTGGATACCACGTGGCCGGCGCGCCGGAATGCCGCGTCGGTGGAGGCGGGGGCGGTGTCGGCCCGGTCCTTCCTGAACCAGCGGAGCATCTCGGCCTCTGCTCGGAGGTACGACCCGCGGGACCTCACCCGAAGCCCCACCCCGTATGGATGCCAGCGAAGCCGGTTGCTTGTCAATGGATGTCATGTAATGTGCCGTACGGAAGGCGCATATCGCCTGTTCGTGTGCCTGGCGCTACGTGCAGGATCAGCCCTGGTCCCGCACCCGGATCGAGTTGAGCTGCACGTCCCAGATCACCCTCCCGCCCCCGCGCAGCGTGGACCTCCGGTCGTCCCCATCCGGGGGCCGCCCCATCAGGACGAACGATCCCGGGGAGAACGCCATGTTGTAGCGGAAGGTCTCGGTACGGTTGGGAGACACCCTCCCCTGCAGCCTGCGCACTCCCGCCGTCTGTGGGACGAGGTGATGGTGTTGCTTACCTGCAGCAACACCGTGTTCCTGGACGCGGGCGCCGCCGGCGGGTCGGAAGCCCCCTTGGCGGCGGGAGCGCAGGCTCCGGTCGCCAGGGCAACCATGGTGCTGCGGGGCGGCATGAAAACTTCCGGTCGCGGGTGGGGTGCTTCGCGGCGGAGTGCGGCGGCCGGGGCACGGATCGCGCGCAGCAACCGTGCCCGGGCACGGGGGGCGGCTACGCCGGCTCCGTGCCCTTCCCCTCGTCCTCCGGCGCGGAGGGGAAGAGGAGGGCGCCCAGCGAGTCCAGGAGCTCCTCTCGTCCGTCGCCGGAGAGCGCCGAGAAGAGCACCACCTGGTCCGAGTCCACCCCCAGCGTCTGCACTGCCTTCCGCATGGCCTCCTCCCGCTTCATCTTCCGCAGCTTGTCCGCCTTGGTCAGCACGAACAGGGTGGGGATCCCCGCCTCCGCCAGGTAGTCCACCGCACGCAGGTCGTCCCCCGTGGGGCCGGTGCGGATGTCCACGAGCTGTACCACCCCCCGCAGCTCGGAAGAACCGGAGAGGTAGCCGTGGATCAGCGGCTGCCACTTCTTGCGCAGTTCCGCCGGGACCCTGGCGTAGCCGTACCCCGGGAGGTCCACCAGGAAGAAGTCCCCCAGGTCCGCCCGCACGTGGTAGAAGTTGATCTCCTGCGTCTTCCCGGGCTGCGTCGAGACCCGGGCGATCGCCGTGCGCGTCCGCCCCAGCAGGCGGTTGATCAGCGACGACTTCCCCACGTTGGAGCGCCCGGAGAACGCCACCTGCGGCATCCCCCGCGCCGCCTCAGGCTGGGCCTGCCCGATCTGCCCGATAGCCCCCGCGAAATCCACGGACTTGATTCTCATACCAGACCCGGTTCTGAACGACGGGTTCGGGCGTGCCCCCCCGCTGCGCGGGGGTCGGGCTGCGGCTCCGTAACGCATGATACCACCGTGCGTAACGGAGTCGAGCCCCCACGATACTGCCGTGGGGTCTCGCTTTGGGCCGTCATCCCTCACGCAACTGCAACGGCTAACTGCAGATCCAGCCGTTGCTCCCCTCTCCCCTCGTGGGAGAGGGGTGGCGCGCAGCGCCGGGGTGAGGGGGCAGCCGCCGGGGGAGCAGGTGAAGATACCCCAAACGAAACGGCCCGCAACCGAGCGTGGTCGCGGGCCGTCCCTCCACCGCCGTTCCCTGCCGCTACGCCTCTTTCTTTCGCTTCGGCTCCGCGGCCAGGATCAGGAGCGGCGGCACCTTCTCGGACACGCACTCGGGGGTGATCACCACCTCGCGGACGTCCTCGCGCGAGGGGATATCGAACATCACCTCCCGCATCAGTCCCTCGATCACCGCCCGCAGCCCGCGCGCCCCGGTGCCACGCTCCAGCGCCAGCCGGGCGATGGAGCGCACCGCCCCCGGGTCGAAAGTCACCCCCACCCCGTCCATCTGGAACATCTTCTGGTACTGCTTCACCAGGGCGTTCTTGGGCTCGGTGAGGATCCTGACCAGCGCGTCCTCGTCCAGGTTGTCCAGCGTCACCGTCACCGGGAGACGCCCCACCAGCTCCGGGATCAGCCCGAAGCGGAGCAGGTCCTCCGGTTCCACGTCGCGGAACGGGTTGGTCTTGTCCGTCGCCGTCACCGCCCCCGACGCCGAGAAGCCGATCTGCCGCTTCCCGGTGCGCGACTCGATGATCTTCTCCAGCCCGTCGAACGCCCCGCCGCAGATGAAGAGGATGTGGCGGGTGTTGATCTGGATATACTCCTGCTGCGGGTGCTTGCGCCCGCCCTGCGGCGGGACCGAGGCGGTGGTCCCTTCCAGGATCTTGAGGAGCGCCTGCTGCACCCCCTCCCCGGAGACGTCGCGGGTGATGGAGGGGTTCTCGCTCTTGCGGGCGATCTTGTCGATCTCGTCGATGTAGATGATCCCCCGCTCGCACTCCGCCACGTTGAAATCCGCGGCCTGGAGGAGGCGCACCAGGATGTTCTCCACGTCCTCGCCGACATACCCCGCCTCCGTCAGCGTGGTGGCGTCCACGATGGTGAAGGGGACGTGCAGCACCCGGGCGAGCGTCTGCGCCAGGAGCGTCTTCCCCACCCCGGTGGAGCCGATCAGGAGGATGTTGGACTTGTCCAGCTCCACCTCGTCCATCACCCCCTGGTGGTTCACCCGCTTGTAGTGGTTGTACACGGCCACGGAGAGCGACTTCTTGGCCTCCTCCTGGCCCACCACGTACTGGTCCAGCACCGTCTTGATCTCGCGCGGGGTGGGAACGGGGGCGGCAGTGCTGGCCGCCTCCTTGGTCTCCTCCTCGGCGAGGATCTCGTTGCACAGCGAGATGCACTCGTTGCAGATGTAGACCGAGGGCCCGGAGATGAACCGCTTGACCGAGTCCTTGGACTTTCCACAGAAGGAACAGCGGAGGTGCTTATCGCTGGGCATGGCGCTGACTACTGGACGGTGAGATCGGTCCGTCCCCGGCCGGGGTGGCCGGGGACGGTCGGGATGCGGCTATCGGGTACCAGTCTCGGCAACTTCGTGCTGGACCTCCACTACCTCACCGCGCTTGGTGATGACGTGGTCGATCAGTCCGTAGCTCCGGGCCTCCTCCGGCGACATGAAGCGGTCGCGGTCCAGGTCCTCCTGGATCTTCTGCGGCGTCTGCCCGGTGTTCTCGGCGTAGATCTGGTTCATCCGCTCGCGGATGAACAGGATCTCCCGGGCCTGGATCTCGATGTCCGCAGCCGTCCCCTGGCTCCCGCCGGACGGCTGGTGGAGCATGATCCGCGAGTTGGGGAGGGCGGACCGCTTCCCCTTCGCCCCGGCAGCCAGGAGGAACGAGCCCATGCTCGCCGCCAGCCCCATGCAGATGGTGGCCACGGGAGCCTTCAGGAACTGCATCGTGTCGTAGATCGCCATCCCCGCGTACACCGACCCGCCCGGCGAGTTGATGTACAGGTAGATGTCCTTGTCCGGGTTGTCCGCCTCCAGGAAGAGGAGCTGGGCGATGATCACGTTGGCGACATTGTCGTCGATCGCGCTCCCCAGGAAGACGATCCGGTCCATCAGGAGCCGCGAGAAGATGTCGTACGACCGCTCGCCGCGGCTCGACCTCTCGATCACGTACGGCGCGTAAATAGGCATGTGCCCAGTCCAGGTCCGGAAAGTGAGAGCAGCCTGCTACGAAACGGTGTTGGTCGACTTGAGGTGCTCGAACACCTTGTTCTCGGTGATCTCGCTCTCCAGCGCCTGCAACTGCCCCGTCTTCTCGAGCTGGAGCCATACGTCGCCGGGAGAGCGGCCGTGCTGCTGCGCCAGCTCCTCCACCCGGGCGTCGATCTCGTCCTGCGTGGCGCGCAGCCCCTCGGCCTCCGCGATGCGCTCCACCACCATCATGCGCTTGAGCCCTGCCTCGGCCTGCGGACGGAGCGTCTGGCGCCACTGCGAAATCTGTTCCCGCTGCTCGTCGGTGAGCTTGCCGCGCTCCTCCTCCGTCTGCCCCGTCATGTAGTCCAGGTAGCGCTCCACCATGGAGTCCGGGACGTCGAAGGGGTTGGCTTCCAGGATCTGCGATACGAGCTGGCCACGAACCTCGGCCTCGGCGTTCCGCTTGGCCTCCTCCCGGAGGTCCTCCACGATCCGGGCACGAAGCGCGGTCAGGTCCTCGAAGTCACCGAGCGAGCGGGCGAACTCGTCGTCCAGCTCCGGCACCTCCTTGCGCTGCGCCGACACCAGCTTGATGTGGAGGCGCTGCTCCTTCCCCGCCTGCTCCGGGTCGTGGTAGTCTTCCGGGAAGGTGACGTCGAACGCGCTCTCCTCTCCGGGGGCCAGCGTCTGGATCGACTCCTCGATGGCCGGGATCGCCTGCCCCTCACCCAGGACGAAGCGGTAGGTCTTGGCCTCCTCCTGCTCCTCACCCTCCTCCGGGAGCGGGGTGATCTCCACCAGCACCTGGTCGCCCCAGTCCGGCCTCTCCCCTTCCACCCGGGGCTGCCACACCGCCCGCTCATTGCCGAGCCGCTCCAGCACCGAGTCCACCTCGTCGTCGCCCACCTCCTGGGAAGGGCGCGTCACCCGGAACCCGGTGGTGCGGGCCAGCTTCACCTCCGGCTGCACCTCGAACTCCACCTCGAAGTGGAGCTCGGCGTTGTCGTGGAAGTGGACGTGATCGATCGTCCCCTGGGTGATCGGCCGCAACCCCTCCAGCTCCAGCGCCTCCCGGTACGACTCCTGGATGAGACGTTCCAGCGTCTCCTGCTCGATGCTGGCGCCGAACTGCTTCTCCAGCACCCGCTGGGGGACGTGCCCCTTGCGGAAGCCGGGGAGACGGACGTTGCGGGCGATCTGGGCGGTGACGGCGCTGCGGGTGCGCTCCACACGCTCCCGGGGCACCGTGATGGACATGCGGCGGCTCCAGGACTTGGGCTCCTGGACCGCGACCTTCAGCTCGGAGTTGGCCATCCGGATACGTGCGAAGTCGAAGTATAAGGTCCGATGTAGATCATGGTGCGAAAGGGGGGACTCGAACCCCCACGGCAAAGC